>CAYXCT010000012.1:0-21127 GCA_964463435.1 uncultured bacterium
TTTGGCATGCTCTGCGCGGCCGAAGAGCTGGGCCTGGAGCCCAAGAGCGAGGGGCTCCTCATCTTGAGCCCCAGCCTGGCCCTGGGCCAGCCCTTGGCCAAGGCCCTGGGCCTGGATGAGGTGCTGGTGACCGTGACCACCACCGCCAACCGGCCCGACCACAACTGCATCGCCGGCATCGCCCGCGAGCTGGCCGCCCTGAGCGGCCAGAGCCTGCGCTGGCCCGAGGTGCTGCTCAAGGAATCGGACGAGCCTGCCGCCGCCTGCCTTCAGGTGGGCGCTGAGGACAGCCTGGCCTGCCCCTACTACAGCGCCCGCGTCCTCAAGGACATCCAAGTGGGCCCCTCGCCGGAATGGCTGGCGCGGCGGCTGGAGGCCTGCGGCAGCCGCAGCATCAACAACATCGTGGACGTCACCAACCTGGTGCTGTTCGAGCTGGGCCAGCCCCTGCACGCCTTTGACCTGGCCAAGCTGAAGGGGGGCCGGCTCTCGGCCCGCAGGGCCCGCGCCCTGGAGACCCTGCTGACGCTGGACGGGGCTGAGCTGAAGCTCAAGGCCGAAGACCTGGTGATCGCCGATGCCGAGGGCCCGGTGGCCCTGGCGGGCGTCATGGGCGGCCAGCCCACGGGCGTCACCGCCGCCACCCGCTCCATCGTGCTGGAAGCCGCCTATTTCGACCCCGCCACCGTGCGCAAGGGCGCCCGCCGCCATCTGCTGGGCAGCGAGAGCAGCTACCGCTTTGAGCGCGGGGTGGACCCGCAGATGGTCAGCCGCGCCCTGGACCGCGCCGCCTTCCTCATCAGCCAGCTGGCCGGCGGCCGCTTGATGTCCGGCCGCCTGGCGGCCGGCGCCGTGCCCGGGTCCGCCAAGGCTTTGCGCCTGGACATCAACCGCCTCAATGCCCTGCTGGGCAGCAAATTCAGCGGCCCCCAGGTGGCCGAGCTGCTGCAGCGCCGCGGCTTCAGCCTGCAGGACGCCGAGGCCGGCGGCCTGGAGGTGCTGGCCCCCAGCTGGCGCCGCGACCTGGTGGGCGAGGCCGACCTGGCCGAGGAAGTGGTGCAGATGGCGGGCTTTGACAGCATCCCAGGCAGCGGCCTGGCCGCGGCCGTGGCCATCGCCCCGAACGCCCCGGCCTGGGAGCAGGGCCAGCACCTGCGCCGCGCCTGCCTCAGGCTGGGCCTGGACGAGGCCCAGACCTTGAGCTACTTGGACCCCGCGCAGGCCAGCCTCTGGGGCATGCAGGGCCTGGCTCCGCGCATCGACAACCCCATCAGCGAGGAGCAGTCGCTGCTGCGCCCCAGCTTGCTTCCCAACCTGGCGCTCTCGGCCGTGCACAACCTCAAGCACAAGGCCCCAGGCTGCGCCCTCTTCGAATGGGGCGGCATCTTCCGCAAGGCCGAGGGCAAGGCCCCCCAAGAAGCCCTCTGCCTGGCCTTTGTGCTGGCCGGCGACACCGGGGCCCCCAACTGGGCCCAGAAGGCCCGGCCCTGGGACCTGTATGACCTGAAGGGCATGCTCGAGGCGCTGGCCCAGGACCTGGGGCTCAGCCTCAAGGTGGCCAGCATGTCTCAGCCTCCCTCCTGGCTGCACCCCGGCCAGGCCGCCGAGGTCAGGATGGGCGCTGCGCGCGGCCTGATGGGCTGCCTGCATCCGGCCCTGCAGGAGGCCCTGGGCGCCCGCCAGCGGCTCTTTGCCCTGGAGCTGGAGGTGCCGGCGGGCGGAGCCCTGCGCAAGGAGCGTTCCTACCAGGCCTTCAGCCGGCTGCCCAGCATCCAGCGCGACTTGAGCGTGCTGATGCCCCAGGGCATGGAAGCCGGCAGCCTCCTGGAATTCTTCGCCAAGGACCCGGACCTGGGCCAGGCCGAGGTGCGGGTGGCAGACGTGTTCCGCGACCCCCGGCTGGGCGAGGACCGCAAGAGCCTCACCTTCAGCTTCTTCTACCAGCCCGAGGCCGGCAACCTGACCGATGCCGAGGTCAATGCCCGGCATGAGGCCATGTCCCAGCGCCTGGAGAAGGCCCTGCCCGTCACCGTGCGGCGAGGATAGCATGGAATCGCTCAACCGCCTCAGCCAGAGCATCCAGCAGGCCATCAGCCAGTTCGCAGCCCTGCGCCGCGAGCGGGATGAGCTGCGCATGGAGCTGGGGCGGGTCACGGCCGATGGCGCGCGGACAAGGCGCGAGCTGGAGACCCGGCTCTCCGAGGCCATGGCCCTGGCGGAGCGGCTGCGCGACCAGCCCCCGGTGGACGGCGATGCGATGGAGCGCGTGCGCCGGGCGGAGCTGGAGGCCGCCCAGTTCGCCCAGGACCTGGAGGCGCTGCGCCAGCGCCAGGAGGCCGAGCGCACCCGCCTGCGGGCCGAGATGAGCGCCCTGCAGGCCGAGAGCGAGATGCACCGACGCCAGGCCATGGAGGCCCGGGCCGCCCTGGAGCAGGCCGACAGCCTGGTGCCCGTGGCTTTGGCCCCCGCGCCCGAGATGGAGGCCCTGCAGGCCAGGCTGGAGGGGGCGCTGGCCGAGGCGGGATCGCTGAAGGCCCAGGTGCGCGCCCTGGAAGAGGAGCTTTCGCGCGGCGCCAGGCCCGAGCAGGCGGCCCAATGGCTCGACCGCATCGCCAGCCTGGAAGCCCGCCTGCGCGAGCTGCTGCCCCTGCAAGAGCGCCAGGCCGAGCTGGACCGCGAGCGCCTGGCGGCCCGCGCCGAGCGGCGCAAGGCCGCCGCCTATCTCAAGGAGCGGGCCGGCATACGGCGCCGCTTGGAAGAGGTGCATCAGCAGCTGGAGGCCCTGAAGCTGACATGAGCGAAGAGCTGCCCAAGACCAAGGTGACCATCTTCAAGCGCGACTACACGGTCAAGGGCCAGGCCGACCCCGAATACCTGGCCAGCCTGGCCGCGGTGGTGGATGCCAAGATGCAGGAGCTGGCCAAGCCCGGCGGCACGGCGGATGTGACCCGGGTGGCCATCATGGCGGCCTTCAACATCGCCGATGAGCTGATGAAGGCCCGGCGGGCCCTGGATGCCGAGCGCCAGCAGTTCGACCAGGCCAGCCGCCTGGCGGCCAGCCTGGACCTGGCCCTGCAGGACGCCCTGGGCCAGTTCCAGAAGCCCGCCAGCCCGGTGCCGCCCATGCTGGAGCTGGAAGCCAGCGATGCCCTGGCCCCTGCCCAGCTGGGCGAAGAGATGCCAGAGTAGCGAAGATCCCCATCCCCAAAAGAAAGAGGGCGGCCCTTGGGCCGCCCTCTTTCTTTTGCCAGCCGCGTTTCCGCGCCAAGCCTCAGCCTTCGCAAAAGACAGCCCGGGTCAGGTCCAGGTTGTAATGCAGGTCGTCGCCCATGGCCGCTGGAGCATTCCAGGCGATGAGAGGGATGTCCTCCTCAAAGCGGGACCCGTGGTTGCGGTAGGCCGGGCCAAGGTCAGCCTCTTCCTGATCCAGAGTCCCGAAGACAGTCTGCCTGTCCGCCCCCACCACGATGTCCCCTATCCGGCTGGCATCCAAGCGATAAAGCCGGGCGGCATCCGATGCCCTCATCGCCGAATCCACCCCCGGCATGCCCTGAAGGAAATCCAGCACCTCCCCGGCAGCCGAGGGATCCTCCAGGTAGATGTAAGCGGCGCCGCCGTGGCCGCCATGATGCTTGATCAGCCGGTCGGCGATGGGCGAGATGGCCGCCTTGATGGGGAAGCCATCGGCGCGGAGGATGCGGCCCAAATCCAGGCAATGCGCCTTGAAGTTCATGCCATGGTCGGCGGTGATGAGAAAGGTGGCTTGCGGATAGGCATCGGCCATGCGGCCGATGAGCCCATCGATGCGGCGGAGATGCTCCAAGGAGCGGCTGTCATCCGGCGCCCACATGTGCATCGCGTAGTCGGTGGTGTGCACATAGAGGATGTCAACATCCGGCCGGCCCTGGAGGATGGCGAGTCCGGTTCGCATCACCCATTCATTCACCGCTGCCGAATAGACATCCGGGGGCGGCCCATAGGATGCCACCGCGGTGGCATCCGCATCCTGGGCTGAGATGGACAGCGCGGCGCCGCCGCCCAGGATGCCGGCGGTCTTGCCCTTGGTGGTGACCAGCGCGGATAGCATGCCGGCCTGGCTGGCCCGCTGGAAGAGGGTGGGGCTCTTGAGGAAGCTGGCCTCCTCCAAGAAGCGCGGCTGCCCGCTGGCCGGATCCAGGTAGCAGTTGGTGGTCACCCCGTGCGCCTCCGGGAAGGCGCCGCAGGCGATGGAGACGTTGTTGGCATTGGTGACGGTGGGGAACACCGCCCGGCCCTGCCGGAATGAGCCGCCCGCCGCCATGCGCCGCAGGTTGGGCATGTCCGAGGCGTGGTAGTAGTCCATGCCGAAGGCATCGAGCATGAGGATGATGCATTTCTGGCCTTTGCTGATCAGCATTGACGCCTCCTCTATTGCCTGCCTGGCGGCAGGGCCAGAAAGCCGGCCTTCAGGCCCTGCTTGAAGCCCGCCTTCTCATAGAGCGCGGCCACCTCCGGCTCCTTGCGGCCCGTCAGCAGCATGACCTTGTAGCAGCCCGCGCTCCAGGCGAACTCCAGGGCATGCCGCAAGGTCATGGTGGCATAGCCCTTGCGGCGCTCTCCCTGGCGGGTGATCACGTTCTCGACCAGCCCAAAGGGCCTGGCCTGGCGCGTCAGGTTGGGGACCAGCTGGAGCACGCAGGAAGAGGCCAGCCGGCCCGCCTCCTCGGCCACAAAGACATGCAGCCAGGGGGCGGCCAGCATGTCTTGCCACGCCGCTTCCACCGTGCCGCGCGAGGCCAGCTGCTCTTCCCCGGGATGCAGGTCCTGGTACAAGCCCAGCAGGGCGTCGAGATCCTCGCGCCTCGCCTCTCGGACGACAGCCATCCAGCCTCCCTATGCCATGCCCAGCCTCACAAGCCGGGGCGCTCCTGCAGGACCTGGCCATCCCGGGCCGCGGCCACATTGCCCGGCAGGGCCCCGCCATTCTCGAGCAGCCAGGCATCCATCCGGTGGCTCAGATGGGTCAGCCACACCTTGTCCGGCTTGAGCGCCCCGGCGATCCGGAGGGCATCCGCCAGGCGATTGTGGTTGAGCGGCCCCTCGGCCTCATTGGGGTGGGTGCAGTCAAGGGCCACCACCGAGGGCTGGAAGGCCATCAAAAAATCCTCGGTCTGCCGCGGCAGCCCGCAGGTGTCGGTCAGATAGGCGAAGCGCCGGCCAGCGGTGCCCTCGATGGCATAGCCGAATGTGGGCTTGGAATGGGCCAGCGGGAGGGGCGTGAAGCTCGCCTCCCGCATCACGATAGGGTGGAACGCGACGACCGGATGGAAGTCGAGCAGACCGGGATTCTTGTACAAATCCGCGCAGCCTTCGGCGTCCGGCGGGGCGTAGACCGGGATGGCGGCGCCCAGGCCCCAGCGCAGATGGAACAGGCCCAGAACATGGTCGGCGTGGAAATGGGTGAGCAGGATGGCAGAGAGGGCCCCTGGCGCGAAGCGCTCGGTGAGGTCGCACAGCCCCGCATCCAGCAGCACGCGCTCGCCGCCTGATTCCAGCAGCGCGCAAGCCGGGCGCCGCTTGATCCCGCGCTCCGCTGCCGCCAGGCAGGCCCTGCAGCCGCAGCCATGCAGCGGCACCCCGCCCGCGTCCCCCGTGCCCAGCAGCGTGATGCGCATGTCAGCTCCTTGCGCGGCTTGGGTCCGCGAGCCCGCGCAGCAGCTGGGACAGGCGCTCCCCTCCTTCGCTGATGTCGCCGTCATTGCGGATGACCGTGATGCCGCTCCCGAGATCCGAGAACCCGGCGTTCCTCTCCAAGCGGCGAGCCACATCCTCCTCCGTTTCCCTCCCGCGGCCCAGCAGCCTGCCGGCGATGACCGAGGGATCGGCATCGACCAGCAGCGCGACCAGGCGCGGATAGCGCTGCCGGGCCTCGGGCAGGTAGCCACGCGACCCGTTCACCGCCACCACCAAGCCCACGGCCAGCCATTGGTCCAGCTCGCAGCCGATGCCATAGCGCAGGCCGTGGCTGCGCCAGTGCAGGGCGAACAGGCCGGCGGCGGCACGGGCCAGGAATTCACCCTCGCTCAAGGCGATATGGTTCTCGCCCAAAGGCTCCACCGGCCGGGTGATGTAGCGGTGCGCAAAGACAACCCCGGCCGCGCCGCCCAGCCGGCCGCGCGCATAGCGCATCAGGCTGTCCTTGCCGCTGCCCGAGGGGCCGATGATGTAGCACAGGGTCCCCTCAGGCATGGACGGGGCCGCAGGCGTAGGCCAGCCGGCCCGCGGAATAGACGCGGGCGGCCCGGGGCAGGCCATGGGGCAGGGCCACGGAGACCAGGTCCGCGCGCTTGCCCACGGCGATCTCGCCGCGGTCCGCAAGCCCCGCGGCGCGGGCCGGGTTCGCGCTGACCAGCCGCACTGCCTCCGGCAGGCTGATCCCGGCCAGGGCCGGCAGCTGGAACACCGCCGCCAGCAGGGTGGCCGGGTGGTAGTCGGCGCACAGGCAGTCGGCCAGACCGGCTTGCACCGCATCCAGGGCGCGCATGGCGCCGGATTGGCTCTTGCCCCGCAGGATGTTGGGGGCGCCAAAGACAGTGACCATGCCGGATTCCCGGGCGGCGCGGGCCGCCTCCATGTTGATGGGGAATTCCGAGATGCCGATGCCCATGCCGCGCATGGCGGCCACCTTGGCCTGGCTGTCATCGTCATGGCTGGCCGTGGCCACGCCCCGCAGGCCGGCGGCGCGCACCAGGGCCCCGGCCCGCTCCAGAGCGCCCTTGGCCCCCTCCACCTTGCTCTGCACCAGCGAATCCAGCTCAGAATCGCTGCGATGGTATTTGCGCGACAAGAAGCGGCGGAAGGAGGCCATATCCTTGTACTGCCCCTGGCCCGGGGAGTGGTCCATGACCGAGAAGAGGTGCATGGCCGAGGCCTCGATCAGGGGCAGCAGCACACCAGGAGCGTCCGTGTCTGTCATCTCGTAGCGGCAATGCACCCGGTTGTCGACCAGCCCGTGGGGCCGCCAATCGTTCACTCCCGCCACCACCTGGGCGGCAAAGGCGTTGTTGCGGACGCCCAGCTCCTCATTGGCGAAGGCGATGGCATGATAAACCGTCGTCACCCCGGCGCAGGCGTTCCGCTGGTCGGCTTGGGCGCAGGCGAACTCCAGGGGGAAATGGACGTTGGGGCGCGGCTCCACCTCGTGCTCCAAGGCGTCGCAATGCAGGTCGATGATGCCGGGCATCAGGGTCTGGCCGCCCAAGTCCGCGCTGGGAGCGCCCTTGCCCGATGCCGGGTCGATGGCGGCGATGACCCCGTCCTCGACCAGCAGGGAGGCGTCCTCCAGCACCCGGTCCGGGAGGACCAGGCTGCAATGGCACAGGTGGAGGCGGCTCATGCGGCGGCCCCGGCCGTCTCCGGCAGCGGCAAGGGCGGGGCCAGCTCGAGCACCTGGTCCGCCAGGCGCCGGGTCATCTCAGGCTGGTGGAAGATGGCCAGCATGGCCGTGCCAGCCTGCTTGAGGCCTTGGATGAGGCGGATGACGCTCTCGGCCGTGGCCGCGTCCAGGCTGGCGGTGGGCTCGTCCAGCAGCAGCAGGCGCGGTCTTGAGATGAAGCCCCGCGCCAGGTTGACGCGCTGGCGCTCGCCGCCGGAGAAAGTGGCCGGCGAGAGGCTCCACAGCCGCTCGGGCAGCTGCATGGCGCTGAGCAGGGCCCCCGCGCGCCGCCGGGCCTCATCCACGGGCAGGCCCTGCGCCAGCAGCGGCTGGGCGACCACATCCAGCGTCGGCTTGCGGGGCAGGCAATGCAGGAACTGGGTGACAAAAGCGATCTCGCCGCGGCGCAGCTCCAAGATCCTATGCTCGCTCGCCTGCTGCAGGTCCTCCGTTGACCCATCGGCGCCGTGGTAGGTTACCCTGCCGGCGCAAGGCAGGTAGGTGCGGTAGATGCCCTTCAGCACCGATGACTTGCCGATGCCGGTGGCGCCGATCAGGGCTGTCAGCTGCCCTGGGTAGACCTTGAAGCTGACCCCGTGCGCGGAGGGGATGACCTTCCCCTGCTCATGCAGGCAGAACTGCTTGCCAAAACCTTCGACTTCGAGGATCGGTGCGGCCATGGATGCCCCCTTTGGGCTAGAGCGCCGAGGCGACCAGGCGCTGGGTGAAGGCGTGCTGAGGGTCCTCCAGGATCTGGTCCGTGAGGCCGGATTCGATGATGCGCCCATATTTCATGACGATGGCCCGGTCCGTCAGCAGCCTTATCACGCCAAGGTCATGGGTGACGACCACCATGGCGGTCTTCAGCTCCTGCTGGATCTCAAGGATGAGGTCGAGGATGCGCGCCTGCACCGAGAGGTCGAGCCCGCTGGTCACCTCGTCGAGGAAGAGCAGGGGCGGGCGCGTGGCCAGGGCCTTGGCGATCTGCACGCGCTGCCGCATGCCGCCCGAGAAGTTCCGGGGCAGGTCATCCACCCTGGAGAGCAGCACCTCCATGCGGGCCAGCAGCTCCTTGGCGCGGCTGCGGATGGCGCCATAGTCGGCCAGGTCGCTCATCAGCAGGCGCTCGGCGATGTTGCCGCCGGCGGTGATGTTGAAGTTCAGCCCCTGGCGCGGGTCCTGATAGACGATGCCGAAGCGGTGGTTGCGGATCCAGCGCTGGCGGGCCGCGTTCAGGGCGAACAGGTCCTGGGGGGCGCCGTCATCCCAGTAGGTCGCCTTGCCGGCCGATGGCTGCAGGTCAAAGCAGAGGCTCTTCACCACCGTTGACTTGCCGCTGCCTGACTCCCCCATCACCCCCAGGATCTCCCCTTCATGCAGGTCAAAGGACACCCCGTGCATCGCCACCACCGTGCCGCAGCGCGGGCAGAGGTTGGTGTCGGCCTGGGGGCCGGTGAGCTCCAAGCATTGAGGGCAGCCGGGGCCGTAGAGCTTGGACAAATCGCGCGCCTCCAAGATCTTGTTCATGCCCCGCCTCTCGCCAGGCGCGCCTGGCACCAGTCGCTGTCCGAGCATTGATGCACCGTGGCCCCCGAATCGCTGATGAACTCATCCAAGAAGGAATCCAGCGCCCCGCAGCGCGCGCAGGGCCTGCGGCGGCCCGCGGCATCCCTGAAATCCTCCACCCGGAAGGGCACATCGCTGAAGGCGAGGGGCTCGGCGGGGGTGTGGGGCGGCACGGCATAGATCTTCTTCTCCCGCCCGGCTCCGAAGAGGATCAGCGCCTCCGAATGGTCCAGCTTGGGCACATCCCAGCGGGGGATGGGGGATGGGTCGATGACATAGTGCCCGTTGATGCGCGTCGGATAGCGGTTGGAGATGGTGATCTCGTTGAACTTGACGATGTCCTCATACAGCTTCACCAGCAGCCGGGAGTAGTCCCCTTCCCCGTGCATGGTCTTGCGCCTACCCTCATAGGCCTCGATCTCCACCAGAGGGTCGGAATAGGGCACCTGCAGCACCAGGATCTGCTCGGGGGTGAGGGGCAGCTCGGGGATGCGGTGGCGCGACTGGATGAGGCTGGCCTCGGCGGTCGCCGTGGTGGTGGTGATGCCCGGGCAGGTCATCTGGATGAACTCCCGCATGCTCACCGCGTTGACGGAATCATCCGAGCCCTGGTCGATGACCTTGACCACCTCCCCAGGCCCCACCAGGGAGAGGGTCAATTGCAGGCCGCCGGTGCCATAGCCCCTGCCCATGGGCATCTCGCGCGAGGCGTAGGGCACCTGGTAGCCCGGGATGGAGATGGCCTTGAGGATGGCCCGGCGGACCTCCTTCTTGGCGTACTCGTCCAAAAAGCCGAAGTTGTAGGCATTGGCTGCTTCCCTGCCGGCGGCTTGGGTCATGACGCGGCCCCCATCTTCTGCTGCGTGGCCCGCAGGCGGTCCAGGGTGGACTGGAAGGTGACATAGTGCGGCAGCTTCCAGTGCGAGGTGAAGCCCATGGAATCCACGCCATCCACGTGCAAGAGCACGAATTCCTGGTCCTCGGCCGGGAAGCTGGCGCCCTCCTGCATGCCCTTCTGCAGGGCCCGGTCCAGCACCGCCATGTTGATGGCCTTGTTCTCGTTGTGGCCAAAGCAGGCCCCGTAGCCCACCGTGAACTGCGGCCGCGAGCCTCGGCCCTCGCCGGCCTGGTACATGGCCACGATCTCGCACTCCGTGACCAGCACCTCGCCCGCCTCGGCGAGCTCCCCGGTGACGGGGTGGGGCAGCAGCACCGGCAGGTAGCCGACGCGCAGCTCCGCCAGCGTCGGGTGGACATCGCCAAAGCCGCGGATGGAGGAGTAGGCCAGCAGAAGCAAAGACCCGGTCTCGCCGCGGGCCATGGTGGCCAGGGCCGCTGAGCGCGGCACCGGGAAGACCAGGGGCTCGCGCGTGATGTCAAAAGCCTTGGCCTGAGCCCGCGCCCCCGCGGCCGGCAGCAGCCCTTCGGCGCGCAGATGGTCCAGCACCTTGGGGAAGCTGTCGGGCAGCTGGGATTCCGGGCATTGGCTCAGCCACTCGCGGGCGATGGCGCGGAAGGCTTCGGGCTCCTCATCCATCAGCTCCAGCCGGAGCAGGCGCAGGGCATAATCGCGGGTGGGGCCCAGCATCTGGCCGCCGGGGATGTCCTTGAAGGCGGACGAGATGCGGCGGATGAGCCGCATCCGCGAGGTGTCCAGCGCCGGGGACTCGGCCAGCCGCGGCCGGGTGGAGCGCCAGGCGCGCAGCGCGAAGGCGGCTTCCAGCGTGTCCCCCTGGCTCTGCTTGATGGCCAGCGCGGCGAAGCGGGGGTGGTAGACCCCTCCCTCGGAGATGACGCGGTCCACCAGCAGGCGCAGCTGGTGCAGCACATCCTCGATGCCCAGCGGATCGGCGGCGCCATCGCTGAGGCCCTGCTCCGCGCGCAAAAGCTCAGTGGCCGCCGCGGCGCCGGCGATGGCCCGCGCGCCCCCTTTGAAAGCGACATAGCCCATGTCAGTCCCCTCCCCGGGTCATCAAGAGGCGGGCCGTGCGCGGCAGCGCCGCGACGCGCCTCTCGTCCATCAGAATCATGTCCACGCCCAGCGGGAAGGCGGCGGTCCACTCGGCGCGGCGCAGGACCCACGCGGCGTTGAGGCCAGAAAGGCTGAGCTGCCGCGTGCCGCGGACCCCGGGCCCGCTGACCTCGAGCGCCATGGGTCCCTCGCCCAGCCGCTCCACCGCCACCAGCAGGGTGGCGCCGAATTCCGGGCTCTCCAAAGTCCCCAAGGCGGGCTGGATGTCCGCCGGCTCTCTCCCGCTGACCGCCACATAGCGGGAAGCCTCCACCGGCCCAGGCTCGGCTTGCAGCATCGGCCAATCCGCCGCGGCCACCTGCTGGTGCGGGTCAGCCAGGGTGACCTCCCCATCCATGAGGACCGCGAGCACCGCCCGCCTCCCGTCCGCCCCGCCGATCAGGGCTCCCAGGTCCCGCACCTCGCCGGGCCGCGAGAAGGCCGCGGCCAGCTCGCGAAAGACCCTCTGCTGGGTCTCCGGCATCCAGATGGCCTCAGTCCTCATCCTCATCCTCCTCGGCATTGCTCAAGAGCGAGAAATCGACCCGGGTGGCCGCCAGCATCGAGCGGCGGCGCTTGTCCTTCTCGGAATTGAGGAGCTCCCCGTCGCCCACGCATTCGGCGGCTCTCTGCCATCCCGGCAGCTTTGCGGCCAGGATGGCATCCAGGATGGCCATCGCCCGGGCCAGCTCCGCGTCATCGGCCAGGACCTGCGCCCCCCCTTCGCCAGCCTCCCCGGATGGGAAGGAGACCCTCACGCCACAGGCGGACAGGGGGAATTCGCCCAGGTAATAGGGCTCGCCCAGGGCCCCGTCCACCAGGCTCAAGAGCCCCAGGCCGGCCTGGGGCAGGCGCACCAGCGCGACCTCGGCGCCGGCCGTGAGCTGCTGCGCCAGGGCCTTGACCTTTGCCGGCGGATGGGCGCTCAAGGCCCTCACCCAGTCCTTGCGCATGACAGCCGTCATTCCAGCCTCCTCCGCAGCCATGAGGCCGCATGGTCTATCATCAAGAGTGTCGCCAAGATCACCAGGATCATGGCCGCTGATTGGTCGTAATTGAAGATGCGCAGGGAGTTGTAGAGCTCCAAGCCTATGCCCCCGGCGCCCACCATGCCCAGCACCGAAGCCATGCGCACATTGCGGTCCAGGATGAACAGCAGGTAGCCAAAGCCCTCGCGCAGGATGGAGGGCCAGGCAACGAAGGCCAGCCTCTGGGCGAAGCCGGCCCCGGTGGAGGCCACCCCCTCGCAGGTGCCCTTGTCCACCCTTTCCATGCATTCAGCGAGGAACTTGCCCAGGAACCCCGCCGAATGGACTCCCAAGGCCAGGGCGCCCGGGAAGGGCCCCAGCCCTATGGCTGCCACGAACATCAAGGCCAGCACCAGGTCGGGCATGGCCCGCATGAAGTTGAGGGCCTCGCGGGCGCCCCGGTACACCGCGGGATGAGGGCTGAAATTCCTGGCCGCCAACGGCGCGAGGACAAAGGCCAGGCCTGCCGCGATGACCGTTCCCCATAGCGCGGTGGCCAGGGTGACCCCCATGAGAGCCAGATATCTAGACCAGTCTGTGAAATTGGGCGTGCTATAGCGGTGGATATACTCCGCGATGTCGCCCAGGCCGCTCGCCAAGGCGCTGAAATTGATGCCCAGGTGCCAGGTGATGGCCAGCAGGAATGCCGCCACCGCCGCGGCCCAGGCCCAGGCATGAGCCCTGGGCTTTGGCGGCAGCGCCGGGGCGGGGCGCTGCAGGGCCGCCACAGGCTCACTGCCCATAGATGACCTGCCCCCGCAGGCGGTCCGAGCCGCGGTCCAGCGCCGTGACGATCAGGTAGATGGCGGCCATGATCATGACCAGCCGGCCATACTGGAACATCCTCATGGACATGACCAGGTCATAGCCGATGCCACCCGCCCCCACCAAGCCCAGGATGGTGGCGGAGCGCAGGTTGTGGTCCAAGATGTAGGCCACGGTGCCCACCAAGTCCGGCAGGGCTTGGGGAAGCACGGCGAATTGAAGGGTCTGGATGCGCCCCGCCCCATGGGCCCTCACCCCCTCCAAGGCCCGGGGGCTCACCACCTCGATGGCCTCGGCGAAGATCTTGCCCAAGAAGCCCACGGTCACCCAAGCCAGGGCCATGGTGCCGGCCAGGGGGCCGAGGCCCACGGCCGAGACGAAAATCAAAGCCCAGACCAGCTCCGGCATGGCCCGCATCAGGCTGAGCAGGTCCCGGGTCAAGCGGCAGGCCCAAGGGTGAGGGCTGGTGTTGGATGCCGCCAAGATCCCCAGCGGCAGGCTGAACACGATGGCGATGAAAGTGCCCAGCACGGTCATCTCCATGGTCTCGATCAGCTTGCTCAGCAGCTGGGGCAGGTATCCCCAGTCCGGCATCTCTGCCAATTGGCTCGCAAAGCGGAGGAACCGGCCCGATGAAGAGGCGAGGCGGGGCAGGTTCAATTCAACCAAAGGCGCGGTGAGCCACAGCACGAGCAGCAGCGCCAGCAGCCCGCCCACGAGCCTGGCAGGAGGGAGCCCGCTAGGCGAGGGCCAGCGCCATTTCGCGCTTTGCAGCCGCATCATCCCCTCCCCGCTGATAGATGGTCTCCAAGGCCTGGGGCGTCATCTGCGCTGGGCTGCCATCAAAGACGATCCTCCCGCTGTTCAAGCCGATGACGCGGTCAGCGAAGCGGCGGGCCAGCTCCACCTGATGCAGGTTGACCACCACCGTGATGCCGTCCTGGTCGCAGATCTCCCTCAAAAGCACCATGATCTCCTCGCCCGTGACCGGGTCCAGGCTGGCGACCGGCTCATCAGCGAGGATGGCCTTGGGCTGCTGCGCCAGGGCGCGGGCGATGCCGACGCGCTGCTGCTGGCCCCCGGAGAGCTTGTCAACCCGGCACCAAGCCCGCTCGGTCAGGCTGACCCGGTCGAGGGCCTTGGCGGCGATCGCCATGTCCTCGGCGCGGAAGAGATGGAACATGGTGCCCGTCCAGGAGCGCCGGCCGAGCCTCCCTGTCAGGACATTGGTCATGACTGACAGGCGGTCCACCAGGTTGAAGCGCTGAAAGACCATGGCCACCTCGCAGCGGATCTTGACGAGGTTCTTGGGGATGACCGGGCGCTGGCCCACAAAGATCTGGCCGCTGCTGGGGGTCTCAAGCCCGTTCATGAGCCGCAGCAGGGTGGACTTGCCTGAGCCGCTGGGCCCGAGGATCACGGTGAAGCTGCCATCCTGGATCATCAGGTCCACGCCATCCAATGCCAGGCATCCATCTGAAAAGCGCTTGGCCGCAGCCCGGACCGTGATAGTGGACATCCCGCCTCCTCACACCTGCTCGTGCCAGGAAAACCCGCCAGCCCTCCCTGGGGCGGGGCTGGCCCGCCCCAGGGAAAAGCGCTACTTCTTGAGGATCTGCTCCTTGCGGAGGCCCAGCTCCTTGATCAGCTTGCGGATCAGGGAGTAATCCTTGGGCGAGGCCGCCACGTAGCTGCTGATGTTGCCGAAGCCGCCGCCGCCCATCTCGTTGCCGGCAGCCAGGAAAGCGGCCTTGACCTTGTCCTTCAGGTCCTGCGGCATGTCCTTGCGGTAGGCCAGGGGATTGCCGGGCAGGGGGTCCGAGGTCTTGATGATGCAGTTGTCCGTGCCGCTGATCAGGCCCTTGGCCTTCATGTTGTCATAGGTGATGTCGTCATCCGCGCCCGCGTCCACGGTGCCGTTCTTGACCGCCAGCTCAGCGGCATCATGCGAGCCGGCGTAGATGATCTTGCCGAAGAAATCCTGCGGCATCATCCCCGTCTCCTTCTTGATGATGTAGGTGGGGATGAGGCAGCCCGAGGTGGAGGCGGGGTCCACAAAGGCGAAGGTCTTGCCCTTCAGGTCCTGGATGGTCTTGATGCCCGAATTGCAGGGGGCGATGATGATGCTCTTGTACAAGGATGAGCTGGTGCCCTTGCGGATGCCGACGGCAAAAGCCTCGGCATTGGACTCCTCCTCGGCCAGCACATAGGACAAGGGGCCGAACCAGGCGATGTCCAGGCGCCCCTTCTTCATGGCCTCGATGACGCCCGTGTAGTCCGTGGCGGTGAAGACCTTGACCTTCTGGCCCAGGCTCTTCTCAAGGTAAACCCGCATGGGCTCGAACTTCTGCACCATCTCCTCATTGTTCTCGGCCGGGATGAGGCCGATGGTGATGGCCTTGTCATCGCCGTCAGCGCGGGCGGCGATGGACGCGCCCACGCCCATGAACAAAGCAAGCGCTCCAGCCAAGATGCTCCTGAGTCTCATGGTCTATCCTCCTTGCGGGTATGGTGGATGGCTCTGTTGCCTTAGGGATTGAATCGGAGCTGGATGCGGTCGGCTTTGAAGCGGGTCAGGGAGTACTCAAAGGGCCTGCCGCTGCCCTCGTCCACGTTGACGCTCTTGACGCGCAGCACGGGCTGGTTCCTGGCCATCTCGAGCAGGGCCGCGTCATCGCCCTGCGGCAGCATGGCGCTGACCAGGCTCTCGATGCGCCGGGGCCTTATCCCATAGCTGGCCATGGCCAGGGCATGCAGCGAGCCGCCGGCGTACTGCTCGAGCAGGCCCGGGAACATCTCCTTGGGCAAAAAATGCGAGGTCACGCAGACGGGCCTGCCATCGGCCAAGCGCAGGGATTCTATCCAGAAGATGGGGGTGTTCTCAGCCACTTTCAGCCGGCCGGCGACGCCCTCCCGGGCCGGGACCACCTGCTTGCTCTGGATCCGCGTGGCCGCGGCCTTGCCCAGGGATTCAAAGGCCTCGGTGAAGCGCGTCCCCTTGCCGATCACAAAATCAGCCGGAGCGTCGAGGACGTAAGTCCCCTTGCCATGCCGCCGCTCCAAGAGCCCTTCGGCGACAAGGTCATCAATGGCATGTCGCACCGTGTGCCGATTGACGGCAAAGCGCACAGCCAGGTCCTTTTCAGAGGCAAGGCACTCCCCTGGCGCATGGAACTTGCCAATCTCCTCCCGGAGCAGCCCGGCGATCTGGCTGTAGATTGCTTCTCCGCTGTTCTTCCTCAACGCGATCAAGCTCATCTAGACCTCTCGACAAGCTTTATAGCCTCCGCATGTATCAGAAACCCGTCGAGATAGTAAATTGCAGGTTAAGGCCCAGGCGACGAGCGCTCAAAAATCTGATTTAACCAGGCAGCACAAATAAAAAAAGCGGCCCGAGGGCCGCCTATTAATTGGCGTGAATTCTCTTTATCATCCCAGAGCTGCAAGGAACTCCCTGCCCACGGCCTGCAAGCCACAAGCCCCGGCCACATGTTGGGCACCCAAGGCTTCGCGGCCATCGCCTGGCTGATCCCAACAGGCATCCAATGCCTCAACAAAGCCTGCATCCCCCTCAAGAGCCATGTAAAGCCAAGGCTGCAGAGGCTTGATGCCCGGGATGGGCTGGGCCAGCACCTTGGCCTTGCAGGCCAGGGCCTCGCCCACCTTCATGGGCACGCGATGCTGATTCCCTGCCCCAGGGCCATAGGGCGCCAGCATCCAGTCGCAAGCCCGCATCAGTTTGGCGATTTCCTCAGGCGCCTGCTGGCCTGTGCAATGGACCGAACCTTGCAGGCCCAGCTCTTGCACCTGGGCTTGGATGCGCCCTAGGTGCGGCCCGCCGCCAGCCAGCACCAGCAGCGCTCGCGGATGGGCCTTGAGCCAGGGCGCCAGGCATTGGAGCAGGCGCGGGGCCTCGCTGGCGATGTTGAAGTGCGCGGGATGCAGGAGCAGGCGCCGGCCTGGGAAGGGTGCGGGCTCAGCGCCAGGATGGAAGATGCCCGTGTCCACGCCTTGAACCAGCTCTATGACCTGGGCTTGGGGCGCGCGGGCCTTGAGCTCTGCCAGCAGCGCGGGATGATGGCTTGAGAAGCGGTCCAAGAGCTGCCAGGCCGGGGCCTGGGCCGCGCGCAACAGCCAAGCCGCCAAGCCGCTCCGCCAGGCGCCGTCCAGGTCATCCACGTCCGCGCAGCTCACGCAGCCCCAAGTGCGCGCCAAGGCCAGGGGCAGCCAGACATCAGGATAGGGCTTGATGCCCACGGCCAGGTCAGGCCGGTAGGCCAGCATGGCCAGGCAATGCCAGGGCAGCATGAGCAGACTCTCAAGGCCGAAGGGCAGGTTGGGCAGGAATGGCTCCAGCATCACCACATCCAAGCCCCGCAGGCGCAGGGCCTCGGCCACATTGCGGGCGCGCAAGGCGCAGCCGCTGTCGCGGCCCAGGCTGCTCAGCACCAAAGCCCGCCTCGGCTCAGGCATGCTCTGTCCCCAGGCCCACGCGCTCCACCAAGACCTCGTCAGCCTGACCAGGCCGCGCGCGCCCGCTCCCTGCCAAGCCGGCCAGCCAGCCAGCGCCATAGGCCAGATGCCGCAACGGGAAGAGCGCCAAGCTGGCGATAGACTGGCTCAAGTCGCGGGAGCGGAGGAGCACTTGCAAGCCTGCTAGCAGGTCCAGCAGCACGTAAAGGATGAAGCCCAGGCCGAGCGGCGGCCAGAAAGGCTGCGCAAAGGGCAGGGCCAGCAGATAGAGCAGGAACAGGGCCGGCACCGCGTGCACGGCATCGCCCTTGTGCGGGTTGGCCAGGGTCTGCAGCATGCGGCCGCGTCCGTAGCGGAAGGCCTGCCAGGCAAAGGCCAGGATGCTCCCCCGCCTCGGCCGGCGCACTGCGGCCTGCGGCTCATAGATGGCGTGGTGGCCGGCGTCTGCCATCCTGTTGAGCCATTCATTCTCCTCATTGGGATAGAGCTTGATGTTGAAGCCCTGGCTGGCCAGGAAAGCCTCGCGCCGCACCAGCAGGTTGCAGAGGATCAGCTCCTTCTCCCCTGCCAGGCGGCGCTGCCCCACGCGGGCATAGCGGCAGCTCACCGAGAAGGATCCGAAGGAGCTGGCCAGCACCTGGCTGAAGGCAGCCTGCAAGCCAGGCTGGCCCTCTGGCCCCAGATTGGGGCCGCCCGCCACGGCCACCCCCGGCTCATCCAAGCAAGCCAGCAAGGCCCCCAGGGCGCCGGGCTCGGGCTCGGCATCGGAATCCAGGAACCAGACAAAGGGCCGCTTGGCCTGGGCCACGGCCAGGTTGCGCTGCAAAGAGGGCCTGCGGCCATAGGCCAGCAGCACTTCGGCCTGGGGCGCCACGCTGGCCAGGGCCTTGAGCGCCGCCTCTGGCCTCTGGCCCGGCTCGCTGGGGATCACCACGCTGACAAGCTGGCCGCCATTTCTTGACATCCGCTCTCCCTCCGTGCTATATTCTCGTTTCAAATCGTGATGTTCTCCCATTGTTCGTGCCCACTGTTTGGAGGTTTTCGTGCCCATTCTGAAGTCGTCCGAGAAGGATGTCCGCCGCACCAAGCGCCGCCGCGAGCGCAACCTGGCTGTGCAGACCCGCCTCAAGACCGTGCTGAGCAAGGTGCGCAAGGCCAAGACCAAGGACGAGGCCAAGGCGGCCTACAAGGCTGCGGAGAGCCTCATCGACAAGGCTTCGGTCAAGGGGCACCTGCACAAGAACAACGCGGCCCGCAAGAAGTCCCGCCTGCTGGCTGGCATCAGCAAGATGGCCTGAGAGCCCTCTTCCCGGCTAAAAAGCCCCGCCTTTCGGCGGGGCTTTTTTTGTGCCCAAAGCTACTCCAGCGGGTTGCTGCCGGGCGCGGAGGGGGCGCTCTCTGGGAAGCGCAGGGGCGAGAGATCGGGCGGCGGCAGGATGGGGATGGTGGGCAGGGCCGTGGGCTCGGGCGTCAAGCCAGGCTTCAGCTTGGCCTTGAGCTTGGCGGCCTCTTGGCTGGCAGGCGAGGCGCCCTGCTGGGTGAGGATGTTCAAGAGGCTGGAGACGCCAGAGCCCGCTCCCTCGCCCTCGCCAGATGCCGCGCCTTCCTGGCCCTGCAGGGCCTGCGCCACGCCCTGCAGGGCGGCCTGGTCTTGGGCCTGGGTGGCGGCTGTTCCCACAGCCGCGGTGGCGGAGAGGGGCTTGGGCAAGCCAGGGGCCGGCGCTGCCTTGCCCTCCAGCACCGAGAAGAAGGTGATGCCGCAGAGCTGGCCCTGCACCTTGAGGTCGATGTGGTAGAGCCCCTTCCATTCCGGCAGCGCCACCTGTCCGGCCGCCGGCCTCAGATCGCGGGTGCCGATGGCCATGGCAAAGGTCTGGGGGATGAACCAGCGGCCATCCACATGCACAAACTCCTTGCTGTTCTTGGCCGGCAGGGTCACCCCATAGCAGGCGATGCGGCTGTCATCCGGCGCCACCCAAGAGGCCTCCACAAAGGGCTGAAAATCCGCGCGCACCCCGCTGGCAGAGGGCTGGGGCGCGGGCGTGGGCAGGGCCATGGGCGCATGCCAGCCCGCGGGAAGCGCCATCTGTGCCGTGCCCGTGGCCGGCTGGGGGGCAGATGAGCCGGCCAGCGGGAAGAGCAGATGGGCGAAGTAGACCACCTGGCCATGGCGGCTGGGGTAGAACCAGTTGACCGTGTCGGCCGGATAGCCGTTGGCGCTCATCTGCGAGCAGGTGGTCAGCAGGCTGGCCACCTGGTCATCGGCAAGGGCCGGCAGCGCGGCCAGGCCCAGCAGGCCGGCGAGGAGGATGCGGCGCAAGGCTGGCATGTCAGAAGCCAAAGATGACCCGGTCCACGATGCGGCGGACCAGCTGGTCCAGCACCCGGTTGCGGGCCGTGGTCTCCTCCTCCGGGGGCATGCCCATCTTGTTGAGCACATAATAGGTCGTGTACTCCTCGATGGTGGCCACGTTGGTGCTGTCGTAAGCCTTGCTGTTGCCGACCTGCAGGCCGGAATCGCCGGGGCCCTGGGTGGCCACCAGGGTGTGGGTGGTCCACATCACCTTCTTGGCCTTCAGGTCGCTCAAGGTCAGGTCCACCGCGATGAGCAGCTTGTACTGCACCGGCACCTGGTTCTCATCGCGCAGCAGGGGGATCTTGTTGTAGGCCTGGATGACGCCCTCGAGCAAAGCATCCGCCTGGGCCTGGTCCACCACCACCAGGCGGCCATCCACGTTGAAGCCCTGGGTCACCTTGGTGGTCAGGTCCTGCTCCACGCCGGGCTGGCCGCTGACGTTCTTGAACACCGGCACCGCCAGCTTGTTGATGCTGTCAGGGAGCTGCGACTTCAGGTCATAGCCCGCGCAGCCGGAGAGCAGCGCCAGGGCAGCGCCCAGGCCCGCCAGAATACCGATTCTCTTGATCATGCCTCCACCTCCATCAGGGTATCAGGTTCACCAGCTTGCCAGGCACCACGATGACCTTCTTGGGCGCGGCGCCCTTGAGGAATTCCAAGATCTTGGGGTCAGCCAGGGCCGCGGCCTTGGCCGCGGCCGCATCCGCGCCCGCCGGCACCAGCACCCGCGAGCGCAGCTTGCCGGCCACCTGCACCGCCAGCTCCACCTGGCTGTCGCGGCACAGCGCCTCGTCCCAGGCCGGCCAGGGCTCATAGGCCAGGCTCTGGCCATGGCCCAGGCGGCGCCAGAGCTCCTCGCCCAGATGGGGCGCGAAGGGGGCCAGCAGCAGCACAAAGGCCTCGGCCTGGCTGCGGCTGAGCGGGGCCTTGGCCTCGTTCAAGAAGGTCATCATGGCCGAGATGGCCGTGTTGAAGCGCAGCGCGTCCAGGTCCTGGGTCACCGCCTTGATGCAGCGGTGCAGGGCCTTGTCCACCGCCGGGTCGGCCGGGCCGGCCTTGAGCAGCTCGGGCCGGCAGGCAGCCTCAGCCGCCTCCTCGCCCGCCACCAGGTGGAAGCTGCGGCGCAGGAAGCGGTGCACGCCGGAGATGTTGGCCGTGTCCCAGACCTTGCCTTGGTCCAGCGGGCCCATGAACATCTCATACAGCCGCAGGCTGTCGGCGCCGAACTCGCGCACGATGTCGTCCGGGTTGACCACGTTGCCCAGCGACTTGCTCATCTTGGCGGTGACGGCCTGCAGGGGCTCGCCGCTCACGGGATGCAGGGGCTTGCCATCCTGCCAGCGCACCTCAGAGGTCTTCACCACCGAGCCCGCCGAGGTCTTGTAGGCCGTGCCCACGATCATGCCCTGGTTGAAGAGCCGCTGGAAGGGCTCCTTGGTGGAGACCAGCCCCAGGTCAAAGAGCACCTTGTGCCAGAAGCGGGCGTAGAGCAGGTGCAGCACGGCATGTTCGGC
>CAYXCT010000013.1:0-19756 GCA_964463435.1 uncultured bacterium
TCATGAGCCTGGAGCCCGAGGTCAGCATCGGCGAGCACAAGCACGTGGGCAGCGAAGAGGTCTACTGGGTGCTGGAAGGCCGCGCTGAGGTGACCGATGACGGCATGCCCGCCCTGCTGGAGAAGGGCGATGCCCTGCTCACCTGCGACGGGCACAGCCACAGCCTGCGCAACCCCGGCCCCGGCACGCTGCGCTTCTTGGCCGTGCTGGTGCAGAGCCACAAGCCCTAGCCCTACCCACCGCCCCCTCTGGAGCCCCTTTGAGCCTGCGCGTCCCCATCCAAGCCCTGCCCCACGCCAAGAGCCTGCCCCTGCCCGCCTATGCCACCGAGGGCAGCGCCGGCCTCGACCTGCGCGCCGCCATCAGCGAGGCCAGGGTGCTCAAGCCGCTGGAGCGCGCGCTGATCCCCACTGGGCTCAAGATCGCGGTGCCAGCGGGCTATGAGGCCCAGGTGCGGCCCCGCAGCGGGCTGGCCCTGAAGCACGGCATCACCATGCTCAACAGCCCCGGCACCATCGACAGCGACTACCGCGGCGAAGTGGGCGTGATCGCGGTGAACCTGAGCGCCGAGCCCTTCACCATCCAGCCTGGCGAGCGCATCGCGCAGCTGGTTTTCGCCAGCGTCGCGCGCGCGGAATGGGTCCCTGCCGATGACCTGGAGGCCACCAGCCGCTCCGAGGGCGGCTTTGGCAGCAGCGGGCGCCATTGAGCGTTATCCACAGGTTTTGATCAGTTTTTTCGCGGATGCGCGGGAACTGGTTTTCCGCTTTCTGGGGATAAGGCTGAAAGCTCTTGCAGCGTCAAGGAATGTTTCGATATATCGGGAAACTTCAAAACGATTTTAACTATTGACATTATTTGGTTTGGGCTTATACTGCAAGCAATTGTACGGCACGTCGCCGTACGGACTCCACGCCGAAGGGGGGGATTACATTGGCTACCAAGAAGAAGGCCGCCAAGAAGCCGGCGAAGAAGGCGAAGAAGAAGTAAATCCTTCGCATCGTCGATGTCATCGAAGCCAAGCCCCGTTGAAAAACGGGGCTTCGCTTTTAACAGGTTATCATCAATCGGCTGCTTGCCGCCAGGCAGGCTTAAGCAGGCTAAAAAGAGGAGAATGCTTGACGTTGAATCTTTGATTTGTTAATCTCTGTCGCCTTAAGGCGGGCCTTGGCCCGTCTTTTTTGTTGCCTTTCACGAGAGGCCTGACAGATTTGAAGCCCATTGCCGCAGTCGTGCTCGCCGCCGGGGAAGGGACCCGCATGCGCTCCAGCATCCCCAAGGTGCTGCACCAGGCCGCGGGCCAGAGCCTGCTCATGCATGTGCTGGATGCCGCGGCCGGCGCGGGATGCAAGGAGCGCGTGGTGGTGGTGGGGCATGGCGCCGAGCAGGTGCGGGCCGCGCTGCCCGCGGGCTGCGTGGCGGCCCTGCAGGCCAAGCGCCGCGGCACCGGGCACGCCGTGCTCTGCGCGCGGCCGGCCCTGAAGCATTGGAAGGGGACCCTGCTGGTGGCCGGGGGCGACAGCCCGCTCTTGAGCGCCCAAGTGCTGAAGGGCTTGGCGCGCCATCATGCGGCGTCCAAGGCCAGCGCCACGGTCATGTCCGCGGTGCTGCCGCAGGGCGGCGCCTACGGCCGCATCTTGCGCGGCCCTTCTGGCGAGCTGGAGCGCATCGCTGAGGCCCGCGATGCCTCGGCCGCTGAGCTGGCCGTCCGCGAGGTCAATTCCGGGGTCTATTGCTTTGAGGCGCCCGCGCTCTGGAAGGCCCTGGAGAAGGTGCGGCCCAGCAACGCCCAGGGCGAATACTACCTGACCGATGCGCTGGCCCTGCTCATCCAGGCCGGGCACAAGGTGGCGGTGTGGGCCTGCCCGGATGCCGATGCGATGCGCGGGGTCAATGACCGCGCCGAGCTGGCCTGGGCCGCGGCCCTGCTCTGGCAGCGCAAGGCCCGGGCGCTGATGGCCTCGGGCGTCACCCTGGTTGACCCGGCCAGCACCCGCATCGACGCCCAGGTGAGGGTGGGCCGCGACAGCATCATCCTGCCCTACTGCTTCTTGGAGGGCGCCACGGTGGTGGGCCAGGGCTGCCGGGTGGGGCCCTTCAGCCGCATCAAGGACAGCCGCCTGGCCGATGCCTGCCAGGTGGAGCAGTCGGTGCTGGACCAGGCCCAAGTGGGCGCGGGCGCCATGGTGGGGCCCTGGACGCGCCTGCGGCCCGGCGCCAAGGTGGGCCGGGGCTGCCGCCTGGGCAACTTTGTCGAGGTCAAGAACAGCGTGCTGGCCGAGGGCGTGAAGGCCGGGCACTTGAGCTACTTGGGCGATGCCCAGGTGGGCGCCGGCAGCAACATCGGCTGCGGCACCATCACCGCCAATTACGATGGCAGGCAGAAGCACAGGACCATCCTGGGCGCGGGGGTCTTCACCGGCAGCGGCACGGTGCTGGTGGCCCCGGCGCGCATGGGTGCCAAGAGCAGCACCGGCGCCGGCGCCGTGGTGCTCAAGGGCCGCACGGTGGCGGCCGGACAGACCGTGGTGGGCGTGCCCGCCCGCCCGCTGAAGCGAGGTTCTCATGAGCAATGAGCTGAAGATCTTCTCTGGCTCCGCCAACCCCGGGCTGGCCGCCGAGATCGCCGCCTACCTGAACGTGCAGATGGGGCGCATCGAGCTGGGCCGCTTCCCGGAGGGCGAGGTCAAGGTCAAGATCGGCGAGAACATCCGCGGCACCGACTGCTTCCTGGTGCAGAGCACCTGCCCGCCGGTCAATGACAGCCTGATGGAGCTCTTGGTGATGATCGACGCCTTCCGCCGGGCCTCGGCGCGGCGCATCACCGCGGTCATCCCCTTCTACGGCTACGCCCGCCAGGACCGCAAGGACCAGCCCCGCGTGCCCATCACCGCCAAGCTGGTGGCCAACCTGGTGACCGCCGCCGGCGCCCACCGGGTGCTGACCATGGACCTGCACGCCATGCAGATCCAGGGCTTCTTTGACATCCCCCTGGACCACCTGCTGGCGGCCCCGGTGCTCATCGACTACTTCAAGACCCTCAAGATCCCCGACCTGATGGTGGCCACCGCCGATGTGGGCGGCATCAAGCAGGCCTGGCAGTTCGCCGAGCGCCTGCGCACCGGCCTGGCCATCGTGGACAAGAAGCGCAGCGGCGACCAGGACGTGAAGGCCATGGCCCTGATTGGCGACGTGCGCGGCAGGAACGTCATCATCCCCGATGACATGATCGCCACCGCCGGCACCCTGGCCACGGCCGCCAAGTTCCTGCGCGAGAACGGCGCCAAGGACCTCTACGCCTGCTGCACCCACCCCATCTTCAGCGGCGACGCGGTCAGCCGGCTCAAGGGCATCGGCTTCAAGGAGATCGTGGTCACCAACACCATCCCCCTGCCGCCCGAGCGCCAGCTGCCCGAGGTGCGCACCCTGTCCATCGCCAACCTCTTCGGCGAGGCCATCCTGCGCATCCACAACGAGACCTCGGTGAGCTCGCTGTTCGCCTGACTTTCACCCCGCGGCCCCGCTCCGCAGGCGTCTTGCATGGGCGCGCTGGCGGAATACGGGGCCCTTTCCGCCGGGCTTAAACAACCCGGCCATGTAGGAGGCAAGACCATGCAGAGCAAGCACGAATTCAAGGCGACCCTGAGGACCGGCAAGGGCAAGGCTTCGGCCGCCACCCTGCGCCGCGCCGGCAAGATCCCGGCCGTCATCTATGGCCAGGGCAAGGAGCCCCTCAACCTGGCGGTGGATGCCGCCGCCATCCAGATGCTCATCGCCAAGACCTGGGGCCTCAACGCCCTCATCAGCGCCAAGGTGGACGATGGCAAGGGCGGCATCACCGAGAAGACGGTGATGTTCAAGGAATACCAGAAGGAGCCGGTCAAGAACAACGTCATCCATGTGGACTTCTACAACGTCGATTTCGACAGCGAGATCAAGCTGCGCATCCCCGTGCAGCTGGTGGGAACGCCGGCCGCCATCAAGGAGGGCGGCATCTTGGAGCATGGCGTGCGCACCCTGCGCGTGCGCTGCCAGCCCAAGGCCATCCCCCAGGCCATCAAGGTGGATGTGAGCAATCTGGCCATGGACCAGAACATCCTGCTGCAGGACCTGGCCAAGATGGAGGGCGTCACCTTCCTGGACAATGCCCACACCGTGCTGGCCCATGTGGCCCAGGTGGAGGAGGAGAAGGCCCCAGTCGCGGCTGAGGGCGCTGTGGCGCCCGAGGTCATCGGCGAGAAGGAGCGCGAGGCTGCCCGCACCGCCAAGGAGGGCGACAAGCCCGCCGCTGGCGGCAAGGATGCCAAAGCCGCCCCGGCTGGCAAGGACGCTAAGGCCGCCCCGGCCGCCAAGGCCCCTGGCAAGAAGTAAGCCGAGCAGCGAGCGAGCCCGAGAGCCCTCCGGCAACGGAGGGCTCTTTTGCTTCTGATTGGGCATTGCTTGAACGCACCTCCGCCCTTAAGATGGCCGCATGGCACCCAAGATCATCGTCGGGCTCGGCAATCCCGAGCCGAAATACTTCAACACCCGGCACAACGCTGGCTGGCGCCTGGTGGATGCCCTGGCCCAGGCCTGGGGCATCGCCATCGATCCCGCGCGGGAGAAGAGCAAGGCCCTCTTCGGCGAGGGCCAGGTGGGGGGCCAGAGCGTGCTGCTGGTCAAGCCGACCACCTACATGAACCTGTCGGGCGAGGCGGTGGCCGCCTGGGTGCGCTACCGCAGCCTGGACCCCAGCCGCGACCTGCTGGTGGCCTGCGACGAGATGCAGCTGGCCCCCGGCCGCCTGCGCCTGAGGCAGAGCGGCAGCGCCGGCAGCCACAACGGGCTGGCCAGCGTCATCGCCTGCCTGGGGACCCAGGATTTCCCGCGCCTGCGCCTGGGCGTGGGCGCGCCGGCCTCGGCCGCCGACTGGGCCGGCTATGTGCTCAAGAGCTTCCCGCCCGAGGAATGGGCGGCCCTGCAGGACGCCCTGCCCCGCGCCGAGGAGGCCTGCCGCCGCTTTGTGCTGGGCGAGGCCCTGGAGCCCATCATGTCCCGCTGCAACGGTTGAGGAGCCCTGTGGCCAGCACGCCCGCCCAACAGCCTGAGGACCGCCAGGAAGCCGCGACCATCCGCCTGGCCCAAGCCGGGGACCGCGATGCCTTTGAGGCCCTCTACCGGCGCTATCACCGCGAGGTCTTCCTCTATCTCCTCTCCGTGCTGCGCTCCCCGCAGTCGGCCGAGGACGTGGCCCAGGACGTCTTCGTCAAGCTCTTCCACCAGATCGGCTCCTACCGCCAGCAGTCGCCCTTCAACCATTGGCTCTTCCGCATGGCCCGCAACGCCGGCATCGACCGCCTGCGGCGCGACAAGGTGCGGCGCGCCACCAGCCTGGACGCGGCCGCGGAGGATGCCCATCCCCTGCTGGAGCGGCTGGATTCGGGCATGGCCACGCCCGAGGAGCTGCAGGACACCGAGCGCCGGGCGGCCCTGGTGCGCCAGGCCGTGGCGGCCCTGCCCCAGCCCTTCCGCGAGATCGTGGCCCTGCGCGAGTGGCAGGACCTGCCCTATGACGCCATCGCCAGCCGCCTGGGCATCAGCGAAGGCACCGTCAAATCAAGGCTCTTCCGCGCCCGCCAGATGCTGGGCCAGCGGCTCAAGCGCCTGCTCTAGGCGCCGCGTTTTTTTTGATAGGAATGGATACATTTCAGGAACCCCCTGGCTGGCTGGCGCGTCAGCCAGCCAGGAGGGCCCAAGGAACGCCATGAGAAAGAGCATCCACAACCAGCCCGAGGCAGAAGGCGAGGGACAGGCCCTGAGCCGGCTGCTGGCCTCGGCAGCCCCTGAGGTGCCCACGGCCCGGCTGTGGGCCGCCATCAGCGCGCGCCTGGACCAGGCCCCGCCGGCCCCGGAGCCTTCCTGGTGGCAGCGCCTGCTGGCCGAGGTGGCCCGGCCCGTGCCGGCCACCAGCTTGGTGGCGGCCTGCCTGGCCATGGGACTGCTGTGGGCCATCCATGAGCAGCCCGGCCTGCCGCATGTCATGTCGCAGCCCGCGCTCGCCTCGGCTCCTGTGGCCAAGGCCAAGCCCGCGCTCGCGACCAAGGCCAAGGCGCCCAAGCCCGCTGTTGCCAGCGCTGCCATGCCTGCATCGGCCGGGCAAGCTGCCACGGCCAAGCCGGATCTGGCGGCCCCGGCGCTCGCCGCGCCCGCGCCAGAGCTGGCCAAGGCATCCAGCCTCACCCCCATGCCGCGCGACCTGAGCCAGCCTTTTGCCTCGGTCCAGCAGGCCAGCACCGGCGGCCAGCGCTTCCAGAGCGCCTATGCCCCGGCCGCGGGCCCGGCGGGAGCGGCGCAGGCCCTGTCCCTGCCAGCGGCGCAAGGCCGCGCCACTGCCGCGGGCTGGGATTGGGATGCTTTTCAGAGCGCCATGGAGGCCCGCAATTCGCCGCAGGCCGCCGCCGAGCTGTCCGCTGCCCGCAGCCAGGCCGCAAGCAAAGCTGAGCGCAGCCTGGCGGCCAGCGCCATCCATCTCTTGACTCAGCCCGGCCAGCCCCTGGAAGGCTATCCTTTGGATGACCAGGGCGATGCCTTCAGCGACCCCAAGGCCGGCTTGGTGGTGGAGCAGGCCGTGCAATGGGACCTGAACACCGCCCAGCACCTGGCCGGCTTTGGCGGCCTGGTGCAGGCCCGCGTGCCGGGCCTGCGCGCGGACGGGCCCTCCCTGACCTTGGACTGGGCCAGCCAGAGCGCCCAGTTTGGGGCCGGCACCCGCTTCATCCGCACGGCCAACGAGAGCCTGGCCCAGGTGGTGGATGCCAGCGGCGCGCCGGTCAAAGCCAATGAGTTCCGCGCCCGCGATGGCGCGGTGTATGACCTGGCCAAGGGGCAGATGGTCCTGCACTGAGCAGGCGCAAAAAAGGCCGCATCCGATGGATGCGGCCTTTTTTGTCTCAGGGGCTCTTGCTCAAGCCTTGCGGTGCTCCTGCAGATGCGGCACGCACCAGAAGCGGCCGTCCTCGCCGCACTCTGCGCAGTCGCAGAGCCTGATGTCCGCGGTCTCCACCGTGGCATTGCACACCGTGCAGCGCTTCACGGGCATGCGCCGCACCTGCTCCTCGGCGCGGTGGAACACGGCCTGGTTGCTGGCCACGGCGCGGGCTTGATGCACGCGGCGCCAGGCCTCGGGGATGAAGAAGAGCGCGAAGTTGGCCAGGCTGGCGGCGATGACCAGCTGGCTGGCCAGGCTGGAGGTGAAGAGGCTCCAGAGCAGGAGGGCGGCGGACACATAGGCCAGCCAGCGCACCTTGATGGGCAGGATGAAGAAGAGCAGCAGCTGCAGGTCCGGGTAGAGCGCGGCAAAGGCGAAGAAGAGGCTCAGGTTCAGGTAGTAGGGCGTGATGGGCACCCAGGGCAGGGCCAGGCCCAGCAGCACGTGCGCCAGCACGCCGGTGAAGTAGAAGACATTGAAGCGGAAGGCGCCCCAGGACTGCTCCAGGGCAGAGCCCATCCACCAATTCATGTAAATGGCGAAGAAGGCGAAGAGCGGGCCGCCCGGCGGCGGCAGCAGCAGCCAGCTGAGCGCGCGCCAGGGCTCGGGCCCGCGCACCAGCGGCGCTTGAAAGGTGATGAGGCTGATGATCTCGGGCTTGATGAAGCCCAGGGCCAAAAAGATGGCCTGGCCCAGGGCTAGGTAGGCCATCAGGTTGGGGATGGCGAAGCGGCCCAGCTTTGATTCCGCGCGGTCGAAGAGGCTCATGATTCTTTCTTGAGTGAGGATGTGGGCGAGGACCTCATTATAAGCACTCCTGCCATGCAATGGGTGAAGGAAATCTTGGACCGCCCATTGGTCCTGCTGGCCCTGGGCTTGGCCAGCGGCATCGGCCTGGCTCCTGAGCTCGCTGACGGCCAGGCCCTGGCTTTCCTTGCCCTGGGCCTGGCCCTGCTTGGCCTGGCCCTGCTTGGCCTGGGCTGCTGGGCCTTGGCCAAGGCCTTGCCGCGCCAGGCCTGTTTGGCTTGGCTGCTGGCAGGGCTCTGCCTGGGCTTGTGGCGCTGCCAGCCGATGCTGGCCCGCTTGCAGCACCCGGGCTTTGGCCGCGTCGCTGAGGCGCGCATCACGGGCAGAGTGGTGGAAGACCTGGGCCAGGATGCGGATGGCCGCGCCAGCCTGGTCTTGGACCAGGTGCAGCTGGATCAGGGGTCTGGGCCCAAGGCCTTCGCGGGCCAGGCCCGGCTCAGCTGGCAGGCGGCCATGGCGCCGGGGCCCTTTGGCGCGCATGACCGCATCGCCTGCCTGGCCAGCCTGCGGCCGCCAGAGCCGCCGGACAATCCCGGCGAGTTCGACCAGCGGGCTTATCTGCTGAGCCGGGGCATCACAGGCCTGGCCTCTGCCCATTTTGCCAGCGGCCCTCGATGCACCCAGAGGGCCGCTGGCTGGGACGCGCTGGCTTGGCCCGATGCGCTGCGCCAGGGGCTGCTGCGCGGCCTGAACGCCTGCCTGCCAGCCAAAGAGGCGCGGCTGGCCGCGGCCTTCAGCCTGGGCGACCGGCGCGGCCTTCCCAAGGCCGAGCAGGAGGGCTATGCCAGGAGCGGCTTGGCCTTTTTGATGGCCGTGGCCGGCTTGCATCTGGCCATGGCCTTGGCGCTCTTCTCTGCGCTGCTGCGCCTGGCCACGCCCAGCCGGCGCTGGCAGGCTGGAGGCTGCATCTTGCTGGGGCTGGCCTATGTGCTGGCCTGCGGCTGCCCGGTGCCGGCATTGCGCGCGGGCTGCCTGCTGCTGCTCTGGCTCTTGGGCCGGGTGTTTGACCTGGAGGCTGACCTGCTGGTGAGCCTGGCCGCGGGCGCCGCGCTGGTGCTGCTCTGGCAGCCCTGGGCCCTGGCCGAGCCGGGCTTTCAGATGAGCTTTTGCGTCACCGCCAGCCTGCTGCTGGCGCGGCCCCTGGCCTCAAGGCTCAAGCGCTCAATGCCAGCCTGGCTGGCCTGGCCCCTGGCGCTCGGCCTTGCGGTGCAGGCCGCGGCCCTGCCTCTCGTGGCCTGGCACTTCCATCAGCTGAGCTGGCCGGGCTTTTTCAGCGGGCAGCTGGCCCTGCTGCTGTTGCCAGGCATCATCAGCCTGAGCCTGCTGGCCGCGCCCTTGGCGTGGCTGTGGCCGCCCCTGGCCGCTGGCCCGGCCTTGCTGCTCGGCTGGGCTTGCAAGCTTCTGGACCAGGGAGCCGCGCTCCTCTCGCAGCTGCCGGGCGCAGGCTGGTCCTGCGGACAGCCTCGCATGCCGTGGATGCTGGCCTGGGCGCTGGCCGTGCTGCTGGCCGTCTGGCTGCTGCTCCAGCGCAAAACGCAGCCTTGGCTGCTTATTGCCTGCGGCCTGGGCTTGGCCCTGCTCTTGGCCGCCCGCGTGGTCGCTGGCCTTCCGCACTCCCACCCTGGCCTCACCCGCGCCTATGCGCTGGCCGTGGGCCAGGGCGATGGCATCTTGCTGGAGTTCGCGGACGGCCGCACCCTGCTGGTGGATGGCGGGCCCGGGCATCCGGACGCCGGCAGCTTTGTGGTGGAGCCTGCCTTGCGCAGCCTGGGCATCTCGCGCCTGGACGGCGTGGCATTCACCCACGCCGATGCCGACCATCTGGGCGGCCTGGAATGGGTGCTGAGCCAGGTCCCCTGCGGCCGGGTGTATGAGACCGGGCTCTCGGCGCCAGAGGATGCCCGGCCCAATGCCGAGGGCGATGCCGGCCTGCTCAGGCGCGTGCGCAGCCTGGTGCGGCGCCAGCGCCTGGCTTACAGCGTGCTGAGGGCAGGGGACAGCATGCCCGGCTTCCCTGAGGTGAAGGTGCTTTGGCCGCCCCGCGCGGGATGGGCGCTGAAGAGCGCGCGCCAGCGCAATGACAAGAGCCTGGTGCTGGATGTGGAGGGCTGGCTGCTCTTGACCGGGGACCTGGGCAAGGCCGGCGAAAAGGCCCTGCTCAAGGCCTGGCCCGGCCTGGGTAGCCGCCAGGTGCTCAAGCTGGGCCACCATGGCAGCGCCGGCGCCAGCTCCGCCGCCTTCTTGGCCCGGCTGCGGCCGCGGCTGGCCTTGGTCTCTGCCGGGCGCAACAACCGCTTCGGCTTCCCGCGGGCCGAGGTTTTGCAGCGCTTAAAGAGCGCCGGGTCTGCTATCATGCGTACAGATGAGCAGGGCTGCCTGCGCATGGACCATACGGCGGCGGGGCTGGCCTTGGCTAGCTGGCATTGACATCCGATCTTGGAGGCAGGCATGGCAGGCGCGGATAAGAGCATCATCATCATCGGGGCCGGGCCGGGCGGGCTCACCTCGGCCATGCTGCTGGCGAGCCGGGGCTTCAAGGTCACGGTGCTGGAGAAGCAGGGCAAGGTGGGTGGCCGCAACGGCGAGCTGACAGCCGGGCCCTATCATCATGACATAGGGCCCACCTTCCTCATGATGCGGCACATCCTGGACCAGGTCTTCGCAGAGAGCGGCCGCAAGCTGGAAGATTACCTGAGCCTGGTCAAGCTCGACCCCATGTACCGCCTTGATTTTGGCGACAAGGTGCTGCATCCCTCCAGCGACCCGGCGGCCATGAAGTCTGAGATCGAGCGCGTGTTCCCCGGGCAGTCCGCGGGCTTGGACGCCTTCTTGCGCGGCGAGGGAAAGCGCCTGAACAAGATGTATCCCTGCCTGCAGAAGGATTACTCCAGCCTCTCGGCCTTCCTGCGGCCCGAGTTCATCGCGGCCCTGCCCTACTTGAGCCTGGGCAAGAGCCTCTATGGCAAGCTCTCCGAGTACTTCAAGGACGAGGCCCTGCGCCTGAGCTTCACCTTCCAGAGCAAGTACCTGGGCATGTCGCCCTGGGACTGCCCGGCGGCCTTCGCCATCATCCCCTACCTGGAGTACGCCTACGGGGTCTGGCATGTGATGGGCGGCCTCTCGCGCATCAGCGAGGCCATGGCCAAGGTGGCCCAGGAGCAGGGGGCTTCCATCCGGCTGGGCGCCGAGGTGGAGCGCCTGCGGGTGGAGCAGGGCCGGGCCAAGGGCGTGCTGCTCAAGGGCGGCGAGCGCCTGGATGCGGACGCGGTCATCGTCAACGCCGACTTCGGCCATGCCATGAGCAGCCTGGTGGAGCCGGGCCTGCTCAAGCGCTGGTCCCCCGCCAAGCTGGCCGCGCGGCCCTTCAGCTGCAGCACCTACATGCTCTACCTGGGCCTGGACACGCTCTACCGCGACGCGCCCCACCACACCATCCTCTTTGCCAAGGACTACCAGCGCAACCTGCAGGACATCACGCGCGCCAAGCGCCTGAGCCAGGACACCTCGGTGTACGTGCGCAACGCCAGCGTCACCGACCCCAGCCTGGCGCCCGAGGGCCACAGCGCGCTCTACATCCTGGTGCCGGTGGCCAACAACGAGAGCGGCTTGGACTGGGCCCAGGAGGCCCCGGGCTTCAGGGAGCGCGTGCTCGACATCGTGGAGGCGCGCCTGGGGATGCAGGGCCTGCGCAGCCACATCCGCGAGGAGCGCTGCATCACCCCCTGGGACTGGGAGCACAGCCTGGGCGTCTACAAGGGAGCCACCTTCAACCTGGCCCACAGCCTGGACCAGATGCTCTACCTGCGGCCGCACAACCGCTTTGAGGAGATCGGCGGCGTCTACCTAGTGGGCGGCGGCACCCACCCCGGCAGCGGCCTGCCCACCATCTATGAGTCGGGCCGCATCTCGGCCAACCTGCTGTGCCGCGACCAGGGCGTGCCCTATCAAGAGCCGGCGGCTTTCAGCCTGCCCTTGGCCTGAGCCATGCGCGCCGCCTCCTTCCTGCGCCTGGTCTGGCAGCTCTATGGGCCGGGCAAAGTGGATGCGGCTTGGATAGAGCGTCAGGGCCTGCTGGCGATCAAGCTGGGGCAGATGCACGCCTTGCGCGCGGATTTTCTGCCGCCTGAGAAGTGCCTGGCCCTGGCCCGCCTCTTCTCCGCCAACCAGCCCCTGCCGCCGGATGCCATCGACCGCCTGCTGGGGCAGGCCCTGCCCCAGGGCCGGGCCGCCTTCCAGAGCTTTGACGCGGCACCCCTGGCCAGCGCCTCGGTGGGCCAGGTGCACCGCGCCTGCCTGAAGGATGGCCAGCAGGTGGTGGTGAAGCTGGTCAAGGCCCGCGGCCGCCGAGCCTTTGAGGCGGATGTGGCCAGCCTGAAGCGGCTCTTCAGGCTCTCCCTGGCGCTCTACCCGCCGCTCAAGCGCCTGGGCGACCCGCTGGGCATCCTTGAGGATGTGGAGGCCTACACCCTGAGCGAGCTGGACCTGCGGCATGAGGCCCAGGGCCAGGACAGGCTGGCGGCCGTGGCCGCCGGGCATCCCGCGCCCCTGGCGCGCCTGGCCTTCCCCCGCATCCACCGCGCGCTGCTGGGCGAGGGCATCCTGGGGAGCGACTTCGTCGACGGCCCCAGCTTCGACGCCCTGCTTCAGCAAGGGAGCCTCAGCTACGGCGACCTGCTCGAGCTCTTCCGCGCCCACACCTACTTCGTCTTCGGCCACGGCTTCTTCCATGGCGACCTGCATCCCGGCAATGTGCTGCTCTCGGGCGGCAAGCTGTGGTGGGTGGACACCGGCTTCGTGGCCGAGGTGGATGACGCCATCCGCATCGGGCTCTTCGAGTTCTTCGACTGCCTGGTGCGCTATGACTACGCCGGCTGCGCCGGCCAGCTCAATGCCATGAGCCTGGAGCGCCTGCAGGGCCCGCGCTTTGGGGCCTTTTGCGCCGCGCTGGTCAAGGTCTATGACGGCTTTGAGGGCCAGACCGTGGCCCAGGCCAGCCTGAGCCGCAAGATGATGGAGACCATCCGCCTGGGCGTGCTCTCAGGCCTGCGCTTCCCCCGCAGCATCTTCCCGGTCATCCGCGCCTTCATGTACATGGACGGCATGGTGCTCCGCTGCCGGCCCCAGGCCAGGCTGATGGAGGACCTGAGGCCCTTCATGAAGGAAGGGCGGGGGTTCTTGAAGCCCGCCCGGCCAGCTGAGAGCCGGCCCTCTCAAGCTTCGAGCTGAGCATGCGCGATCCCTTCCCCAAGCCCTGGTTGCTCGCCGCTGCCCTCGGGCTGGGCCTGCTGCTGCCCTGGGCTGCCGCAGCTGCGCCCCAATGGACCCTGACCTGGAGCGACGACTTCAGCGGCGCCAATGGCACAGCGCCGGACCCCACCCGCTGGACCTATGACTTGGGCAGCGGCGGCTGGGGCAACGGCGAGCTGGAGAACTACACCAGCTCCACGGCCAATTCCTACCAGGACGGCGCAGGCCACCTGGTGATCCAGGCGCTCAACAGCGGCGGCTACACCTCGGCCCGCCTCAAGACCCAGGGGCTCTTTGATCAGGCCTATGGCCGGGTGGAGGCCTCCATCCAGCTGCCCGCGGGCACGGCCCAGGGCTCTGGGCTCTGGCCAGCCTTCTGGATGCTGGGCTCGAACATCAGCAGCGCCAGCTGGCCCGCCTGCGGCGAGATCGACATCATGGAGAACATCGCCCAGTACAACACAGCCACGCAGAACCTGGGCCACGTGCACGGCCCGGTGCTGCCGGGCGGCGGGGACTATTACGGCGGCACGGGCGTGGGCACCACCTACACCCTGCCCTCGGGCCAGGCCATCAACACGGCATTCCACCTCTATGCGGTGGAATGGAGCCCCACGGCCATCACCTTCTACGTGGACAGCGTGGCCTACCAGACCATCACTGCCGCCAGCCTGCCCAGCGGCGGCCAGTGGGTCTTCAACCACCCCTTCTTCATCATCCTCAACCTGGCCATCGGCGGCCCCGTGGGCGGCTCCGTGGGCGCCACCTTCCCCCAGCAGATGCTGGTGGACTACGTGCGGGTCTACAAGCTCACCAGCAACGGCACCACCCCCTACGGCGGCAGCGCGGCGAGCGTTCCCGGCACCATCCAGGCAGAGGATTACGACAGCTACAACGACACCGCAGATCCAACCGAGCCCGGTGAGGGCTTTGCCTACAACGCCCTCAACACCACGCAGACCAATGGGGTGTACCGCACCGGGGAAGCCATCTCCACCGAAGCCTGCGGCGACGCTGGCGGCACCTATGACTGCGACTACACCAGCCCGGGCCAGTGGATGCAGTACACCATCAACGTGGCCCAGGCCGGCAGCTACAACCTGGATGCGCGGGTGGCCAGCAGCGGCCAAGGCGGGACTTTTCACTTTGACGTGGATGGCACTGCTGTGACGGGCGAGATGGCCTGCCCAGACACCGGCGGCTGGCAAAATTACCAGGACGCAGTGGCCACGGGCGTCAACCTGAGCGTTGGCACGCACCAGCTGCTGCTGGTGGAGGACAGCATGGGCGCGGGAGGCACAGCGGTTTGCAATTTCAACTACTTCACCTTGAGCCTGCCGGCCACGCCGACAGCCACCGCCTCGCCCACCAGCCTCAGCCTGCCCACATCCACGCCCAACAAGAGCCCAACACCCACGGGAACGCCTTCTTCCAGCCCGAGCCCCACTTCCACGGACACGGCCACAGCTAGCCGGAGCTTCACGTCCACCAGCACGCCTTCTTCCGCTTGGAGCCCCACCTCCACGGGCACGCCCAGCTTTAGCCCGAGCTTCACGCCAGCAGACACGCCCACCACGGGCCAGAGCCTTACGCCCACGAGCACGCTTACGCCTGGTTGGAGCCCCACCTCCACGGGCACGCCCAGCTTTAGCCCGAGCTTCACGCCCACGGCGACGCCTACTTCCGCTTGGAGCCCCACCTCTACTGCCACGCTCACGCCTGGTCAAAGCCCCACATTCACTGCCACGCCCACGCCCGGCCAGAGCTCCACATCCAATACCACGCCCACGCCCACCTGGACCCCTAGCCCCAGTTTGACCGCGACCCTGTCCATCACCACCACCCTGACCACCAGCTTCACCACCACGCCTAGCAGAACGCCCACCTTGTCAGCCAGCCCCAGCGCCAGCTTCACCCCTACGCCCAGCCGAACGCTCACGCCTTCCGTCAGCTCTAGTCCCAGCCCCAGCGGCCAATCCCAGCCTGGCGGCCTCACCCAGGCGGCCTTTGGCCCCAACCCGAGCAAGGGGGGCCAGGTCACGCTCTATGCGGATTTGGATGGCGATGCCAGCCTGATCGAAATGACGGTGTACAGCCAGGCCATGGTGCAGGTGCTGCGCACTGCCTTGCCGGGCCAATATCATCGCGGCTGGAACGCCGTGGCGCTGCCGCCCATGGACCTGCCCAATGGCATCTACTTTGCGCTGGCCCAGGCCGGGCCCGGCCATCGCATCGCCAAGCTTTGCATCCTCCGCTGAGCTTGGGCGCCGCCTTATTGGCCCGCGTGCAGTTGTCGAATGTGTGCGGATTTATAGCTGGATAAGGGCCTTGCCAATTTGTCTGTTATAACATACACTTTGGTGGAGCATGGAGAGCAGCCCCAAAGAGGTATTGATCTATGTGAGCTCTGCGGGCAAAAGCTCGTTTGAGGAATGGCTGCTACATTTGTTAGAATTAGGAAGGCTCATGGCAAAGCTTAGAAAATTTCACGACTATCTGATGGAAGCTCTAGCCGACCCTAAAGAGGCGCGAGCCTACATGCGGGCCGCGTTGGAGGAGAACGACCCTGAATTCTTCCTTGTGGCCTTGAAAGATGTGGTGGAAGCCCAAGGCGGGGTTGGCAAGGTGGCGCAAAAGACCAAGCTGAACCGGCAGAACATCTACAGCATGCTGTCCAAGCAAGGAAACCCAGAGTTTCGAAGCCTCTGGGTATTGTTGAAGGCTTTGGGTTTGAAGCTTTCGGTGGAATCCGAGAACAGTAATGCGCACAAAAAGGCGGCTTAGGCATTCATTTAGCTGAAAACTGAGATGAGGAGCCTATGAAGGATAAAATGCACCGTGGTGGTGTGCCTGGGCGCAAAGCCGCGCGGATACGCAATAGCACGGCAGAATTCCTCATGTTCACAGGTCAAGCCGGCGGGCAGAGCATCGAGGCCCGGTATCACGAAGAAAGCGTTTGGTTGGCCCAAAAGATGATTGCCCAGCTTTTTGGGGTGGATGTTAGGACAATCAACGAACACCTTTCCAACATCTATGCGGAAGGCGAGTTAAAACGGGAGGCAACTATCCGGAAATTCCGGATAGTTCAAGCCGAAGGCGGCCGCCAAGTGAACCGCCAAGTTGATTTTTATAACCTCGACGCCATTCTCTCGGTGGGCTATCGGGTCAACTCCAAGCGGGCCACCCAGTTCAGGCAATGGGCTACGGCGGTACTGCGGGATTTTGCCATCAAGGGCTACGCGCTGGACACCAAGCGCCTAGAGAACGGCGCGTATCTGGGCGAGCAATACTTTGAGCGCTTGCTCGAAGAGATCCGCGAGATCCGGCTCAGCGAGCGCAAGTTCTACCAGAAGGTCACAGACCTTTATGCCACCAGCTTGGATTACAACCCTGATGCTCCAACAAGCCGCGAATACTTCGCCAAAGTACAGAACAAGCTGCACTTTGCCATTCATGGCCACACTGCGGCTGAGCTGATCGCCGAGCGCGCCGACAGCCGCAAGCCCCACATGGGCCTTGCCAGCTGGGAGCTTGGGCCCAAGGGCAAGGTCTTAAAGTCTGATGTGAGCGTGGCCAAGAACTATCTAAGCAAAAGCGAGCTGGAATCCTTGGGCCGCATCGTGGGCGCTTTCTTGGACTTGGCCGAGGACCGCGCCAAGCGGCGCATTCCCATGACCATGGAAGACTGGGCCAAGCGCTTGGATGCCTTCTTACAGTTTGATGAAAGGGAGATCCTGGGCGACAAGGGTCGCATTAGCGCCGAGATCGCCCGGTCACGGGCCGAAGTTGAGTTTGAGAAATATCGCATTGTGCAGGATCGACTTTTTGAAAGTGATTTTGACCGGGTGGTGAAGAAGCTGACGGTGCCTAAGCGATGAGCATCACGGGTGAGGTGATGCTGGGGGGCCGTTTGAGGGGGATGAGGGGGATAATGAGCGCGGGGTGAGGGCAAGCTTTTGAGTTGTAATTTTAATGAGGGGTCGTTATGACAGTTAATCGTGAGTTGTGGAAAGGGCCTTTTAAATTGAAGAGTGCTCCAAATGAGGAACTTTTACTGAGCAAAAAGTGCATAGGATTTCAAAAAAGCAGGGCAAAAAAATTGCGCGTTTAAATTTACATCACCGAATTGAGATATTTGAAAAAACAAGGCCGGAAGTTTCTGAAAGACTGAAGGCAATCAAATGGCTTGGTAATGTTGGGAGTCATGCGGGCGGTAAAGAATTGACGCATGATGATCTACTCGATGCGTTTGAAATTTTGGAAACTGTTCTAATTGATTTATATTCACCTGTTAGGGCCGCGATTGAAAGGAAGGCTAAATTGATAAATAGCCGTAAAGGGCCGGCCCGCCAACGGGCAAAGGCGACATTTTAGGTGTTGGTTGGGGGCCTGTTATAGCATGGCTGGCAAAGTTGGATTTTTGGGAGATTGGGTAGGAATACTCGGGAGAGATGGTTTTACCCCTGATTGACCCCACCCTTGCAGGGTGCTATAAAGTAAGGCCCGCCCTTTAGGGCGGGCCTTGGCGTTTCCACTCCCTGGCAGGCTATGACTGAAGAAAAGCCCGACTATTCAAAGACCGTCCTCTTGCCCCGCACCGACTTCCCGCTGAAGGCCGGGCTTGCTGAGCGCGAGCCCAAGCAGCTCAAAGCCTGGGAGGAGCAGGGCATCTATAAGAAGCTGCGCGCGCTGCGCAAGGGCGCGCCCAAGTGGATATTGCATGACGGCCCTCCTTTTGCCAATGGCGACATACACATGGGCACGGCGCTCAACAAGACGCTCAAGGACGTGAGCGTGCGGTACAAGAGCATGCGCGGCTTTGACGCCCCCTATGTGCCGGGCTGGGACTGCCACGGCATGCCCATCGAGTTCAAGGTGCTCAAGGACTGGCCCAAGGACGGGCCGGCCAAGACGCCGTCCGAGATCCGCAAGCGCTGCCGGGCGGAGGCCGAGAAGTGGGTGGCCCGCCAGAAGGAGGAGTTCAAGCGCCTGGGCGTGTGGGGCGACTTTGACGCCCCTTACATGACCATGAGCAAGGAGTTCGAGGCCCACCAGCTGGACGCCTACTGGGAGCTGGTGCGCAAGGGCCAGATCTACCGCGACCTGAAGCCGGTGTACTGGTGCACCCATGACCAGACCGCGCTGGCCGAGGCCGAGCTGGAGTACCAGGATGCCTTGAGCGACGCGGTGCATGTTAAGTTCGAGCTGGCCGCCAGCTCGGCCGAGAAGCTGGGCCTGGCGCCGGGCAAGAGCTTCTTCCTCATCTGGACCACCACGCCCTGGACCCTGCCGGCCAACATCGCCATCGCCGCCAATGCCGACTTTGACTATGCCGCCTACGCCGTGGAGGGCGAGGCCTGGGTGCTGGCCAAGGGCCTGGCCGCCAAGGCCTTCAGCCTGATGAACCGCGAGGAGGCCCCGGCCGTCCTGTGGGAGGGCAAGGGCAGGGAATTGGAGGGCTTGAGCTACCAGCCCTTCTTGCTGGGCGGCCTGAAGGACCCGGCCAAGCACCATCGCGTGGCCCTGGCGCCCTATGTGACCCTGGACGCGGGCACGGGCCTGGTGCACACCGCGCCCGGGCATGGCGCGGATGACTATGTGACGGGCATGCGCTACGGGCTGGAGGTCTATTGCCCGGTGGACGGCGCCGGACGCTATGTGGATTCCGTGGGCGAGGACAGGCTCAAGGGCCTCAAGGTCAGCGACCCCAACACCAACCTGGCGGTGATGGCCCTGCTCACTGAGCGCGGCATGCTGGCCCACCACGAGAAGTTCAGCCACAGCTACCCGCATTGCTGGCGCTGCAAGCACCCCATCATCTTCCGCGCCACCGAGCAGTGGTTCATGAGCCTTGAGAAGAACGGCCTGCGCGAGAAGACCCTGGCCGAGGTCGCCAAGGTGCAGTGGGTCAACGCCTGGGGCGCGGACCGCATGGCCAACATGATGAAGGACCGCGCCGACTGGTGCATCAGCCGCCAGCGCAGCTGGGGCGTGCCCATCTACATGTTCTACTGCGCCTGCGGCAACTGGCACTTTGACGAGGCCTGCTACAAGCAGGCCCGCGGCATCGTGGAGAAGGAGGGCAGCGACGCCTGGTTCGTGGACGCCCGCCGCTTTCTGCCCGCCGGCGCCCGCTGCAGCCAGTGCGGCAGCGCGGACCTCAAGCCCGGCACCGACACCATCGACGTGTGGTTCGACAGCGGCAGCTCGCACCTGGCGGTGCTGGAGGCGCGGCCCGAGCTGCAATGGCCGGCCGACCTGTACCTGGAGGGCTCGGACCAGTACCGCGGCTGGTTCCAGAGCAGCATGCTGGTGGCCGTGGGCGCGCGCGGCGCCGCGCCCTACAAGGCCGTGGCCAGCCATGGCTGGGTGCTGGATGCCAAGGGCCACGCCATGCACAAGTCCGCGGGCAACGCCATCGACCCCCTGCAGGTGATGAAGGCCTATGGCGCGGACATCATCCGCCTGTGGGCCGCCAGCCAGGATTTCATGGATGATGACCGCATCAGCGAGGACATCCTCAAGCGCCAGGCCGAGAGCTACCGCAAGCTGCGCAACACCCTGCGCTGGCTCTTGGGCTCGCTGGAGGGCTTTGAGCCGGCGCACGACAGCCTGGCGATAGAAGACCTGAAGCCCATCGATCGCTGGCTCTTGGCCGAGGCCGAGGCTATGCTGGGCCGGGTGGGCAAGGCCATGGACAGCCTCAGCTACTACCAGGCGGTGTCTGAGCTGCTG
>CAYXCT010000014.1:0-13668 GCA_964463435.1 uncultured bacterium
ACGACAGGCGGGAGATTCGCCGAACGATTGAGGCTGTCGTTGACCATGCCGATGGCGTTGGCGGCCTCCACGCAGAGCGGGTTCAGGCGGGCGGCCTTGCGGTAGGCCTCCAGGGCCTCGGGCACCCGCTCCAGGCTGGCCAGCACCGAGCCCAAGTTGAGCAGGGACTCCTCATCGTCCGGGGCCAGGGCCAGGGCGGCCTCGAAGCGCTTGATGGCCTTGTCGTAGTCCCCCCGGCCGGCCAGCTGCTTGCCCTCCTGGTTCAGCTCGGCCCGCTTCTCCGCATCGCTCTTGAACAGCCCCATGCTGCCTCCTGGCCGGCTAGAATGCCAGCCGAAGGCCCATGGCACCGCCCCGGGGCGTGGCCGCCAGGTCCAAGCCCTGCAAGGCCAGCCCGGCCTTGGGCTTCAGCTGGGGCGGCACCGGGGTGGCCGGCTCACCCGAGCCGAAGAAGAAGCCGATGAGCCCGCCTGCCACCAGCCCGCCGCCGCCATAGAGGGGCAGGGTCTTCTGGAACTGGGACTGGAAGCCGGCCACATTGTCGCCGTTCTGCGCGCCGGCGCTGAAGAAGGCCACGGTGCTGCCCACCAGGCCGCCGCCGAAGCCGGCCAGGATGGTGTCCGCCCAGGGGAAGCCGGGCGCGGCCTTGGGCTGGGCCACGAACTCCATCACCTCTTCCGGCGCCGGGGTGGGCGCGGCAGTGGCTTCTGGCAGGCTGGCCGGCAGCTCGGGCGCGGCAGTGCTGCTCAGGGAGGCGGGCATCTCGGGCAGGGCCGCGGTGGGGCTTAAGGCCAGGGCCTCAGCGGTGCTGCTCAAGGCCTGCGCCGTGGGGCTCAGGTCCATGGCAGCCGCGGTGGAGCTCAAGGCTTGCGCCGTGGCGCTCAGGTCGGCAGCTGCAGTGGGGCTCAAAGCCTGGGCCAGGGGGGTCAGATCCTGGGGCGCATCCCCTGCTCGCAGGCTGAAGGCCAGGCTCAGAGCCAAGGCCAAGGTCAAGAGCGCTCGCTGCATCATCCCCTCCTCAAAATGGCGGCATGCCGCCCATGCCAGGCATCATGCCCGGCAGGCCGTGGCGGCGCCCGCCCTTCCTCATCATCTTCATCATCTTCTTCATCTGCTCGTATTGACGCAGCAGGCGGTTGACTTCTTCCACCGAAGTGCCCGAGCCTTTGGCGATGCGCTTGCGCCGGCTGCCGTCGATGACCTGGGGCAGGCGCCGCTCCTTGGGGGTCATGGAGAGCAGGATGGCCTCCATGCGGCCCACGCTCTTGTCGTCCGCGCCCTGGGCCGCGCCCTTCAGCGCGCCCATGCCGGGCAGCATGCCCAGCACGTCCTGCAGCGGGCCCATGCGCTTCACCTGGCGCAGCTGGTCCAGCATGGCCTGCAGGTTGAAGCCCTCCTTGGCGATGCGGCCGGCCAGCTCCTGGGCGCTCTGCTGGTCCACGCTGGCCTGCACCTTCTCCACCAGCGAGACCACGTCGCCCATGCCCAAGATCCGCTTGGCCATGCGGTCGGGGTAAAAGGCCTCCAGGGCCTCCAGCTTCTCGCCCGTGCCCACGAACTTGACCGGCTTGCCGGTGACGGCCAGGGCCGAGAGCGCGGCGCCGCCGCGGGCATCGCCATCCAGCTTGGTGAGCACCAGGCCATCCACGCCCACCGCCTCTTGGAAGCTCTTGGCGGTGTTGGCGAAGTCGCGGCCGGCCATGGCGTCCACCACCAGCAGCACCTCGTGCGGCCGGGCCGCGGCCTTGATGGCCTTCAGCTCGGCCATCAGCGCCTCGTCCACGGCCAGGCGGCCGGCGGTGTCCACGATCAAAGCATCGCAGCCGGCGAGCAGGGCCGCCTCGCGGGCCTCGGCCGCCGCCTCGGGCGCCTTCTGCCCGGGCTTGGCAATGTGCACCGCGATGCCCAGCGCCTGGCCCAGGGCCGCCAGCTGCTCCACGGCCGCGGGGCGCTGCAGGTCGCAGGCCGCCAGCATCACCTTCTGGCCCGCGAGCTTGAGGTGCCGCGCCAGCTTGGCCGCGGTGGTGGTCTTGCCGCCGCCCTGCAGGCCGGCCATCAGGATGACGGTGGGCGGCAAGCTGGCATGCGCCAGGCGCACGCTGCCCGCGCCGCCCATCAGGGCCTCCAGCTCGTCGTGCACCACCTTCACCAGCACCTGGCCGGGGCTCAAGCTCGAGAGCACCTCCTGGCCCAGGGCCCGGGCCCGCACCTTGTCCAGCAGGCCCTTGACCACGCCATAATTCACATCGGCTTCGAGCAGGGCCAGGCGCACCTCGCGCAGCGCCTGGTCGATGTTGGCCTCGGTCAGGTGGCCCTGGCCGGTGAGGCGCTTGAAGGCGCCCTGCAGCTTCTCGCCCAAGGATTCGAACATGCCGGCCTCAGCGGCCGCGAAGGCCGGCGATGGCCTTGCGGTAGTCCTTGTCGCCGAACACGGCGGTGCCCGCCACCAGCATGTCGGCGCCGGCGGCCAGGGCCTGCGGCGCGGTGGCGGCATTGATGCCGCCGTCCACGCCGATGAGGAGCTTGAGCCCTTGCGCCTCGCGCAGGGCCTTCAGCTCAGCCACCTTGGCCATCATGGCGGGCATGAAGCTCTGGCCGCCGAAGCCGGGCTCCACGCTCATCACCAGCGCCAGGTCCAGCTTGGGGAGCAGGCGGCGGATGGCCTTCACGGGCGTGGCAGGCTTGAGGCTGATGCCGGCCCGCTTCCCTTGCTTGCGGATGGCAGCCAGCACCCGGCTGGCCGGGTCATCGCACTCCACATGGAAGGTGATCCAGTCGCTGCCCGCCGCCGCGTAGGCCGGCACATAGCGCAGGGGCTGGCTGATCATCAGGTGAACATCCAGGGGCACCCGCACGCGGGGCCTGAGGCGGCTGATGACCGCCGGGCCCAGGGTCAGGTTGGGCACGAAATGGCCGTCCATCACGTCCACATGCAGCCAGTCGGCGCCGGCGGCCACGGCCTTGGCGCAGTCGCGGCCCAGGTCGGCGAAGTCGCTGCTCAGGATGGAGGGGGCGATGAGGGGCCTCATGGGATCTCTCCTTCATAGGCCTCGGCGCCGGCCAGCTGCACGCGGTAGCGCGCCATGCCATAGACGCGGGCCGCCACCGTGACCAGGGCGCCCGGCTTCTCCATCTCATTGTGCACCACCCGGCTGCCCGCGGCATCGGTCACCGCGATGCGCACGCGGCGCTCGGAGCGGGCGTCATCGGGCACCTGGTAGCGGAGGGTGGCCAGGCGGGCCTTGCTGATGTCGGCGCGGCCGCGGGCCACCACCAGGCTGAGCTCATCGCCGGCCGCCACCGGGCTGCCCGCTTGCAGGCTCTGCGTGAGCACGCTGCCCGGCTCGGCGCCCGGGCGGTCCTCCTGGGCCACGTCCTTGAGCACCAGGCCCATGGCGCTGGCCGCGGCCTGGGCGGTCTCCAAGGCGCGGCCCGCGAGGCTGGGCATCACCCAGCGCTGGGCCTGCGGGCCCTGCGACACCAGCAGCTGCACCCCGGTGCCCTGGGCGCGGCTGCTGCCGGCCTCCGGGAACTGGGCCAGCACGGCCTCGGCCGGCGCCGCGCCGGGGATGAGGGTGGCCGAATCCAGGTTGAGCCCGTTCTGCTGCAGCAATATCTCCGCCTGGCGGCGCGAGAGCCCGGCCAGGTCTGGGATGGTGACGGTGGCCGAGCCCTTGCTCACCACCACATACACCGTGCGGCCGCGCTTGATGCGCGTGCCGCCGGGGATGTCCTGCTGCAGGACGCAGCCCTTGAGCTGGCTGTTGCTGTAGCGCTCGTCGTCCATCTTGAGCGTGATGCCCGCCTGCCGCATCGCGCTGGCCGCGGCGCTGAAGGCCTTGCCGCGCAGGTCGGGCAGGGTCACCTCGCCGCCCTTCAGCGCCAGGTTCATCACCACGAAGGCCGTGAACAGGCACAGCGCCGCGCCCAGGCCCAGCAGGCGCAGCCAGAAGCGCAAGCCCAGCGCCGGGCTCATGCGGCCTCCTTGGCGGCGCGGCGGCGCAGCTGGCCGCAGGCGGCATCGATGTCGCCGCCCTTCTCGGTGCGCAGCATGGCGGTCAAGCCGGCCTGCTTGAGCAGGGTCTGAAAGGCGTACACCCGGTTGAAGCTGGGCATGCGGTAGGGCAGGCCTTCCACGGGGTTGTAGGGGATGAGGTTCACCTTGCACTCCAAGCCCTTGAGCAGGCGGGCCAGCTCGCGGGCGGCATCGTCAGAATCATTGAGCCCCTCAAAGAGGGTGTACTCAAAGGTCAGCTGCAATCCGGTGGCCTGCTGGTAGGCCCGGCAGGCGCGCATCAGCGCGGCCACGCCCCAGCGCCGGTTCACCGGCATGATCTGCCCGCGGATGGCGTCATTGGGGCCGTGCAGGGAGATGGCCAGGCGGGCGCCCAGGCCCGAGGCCGCCAGGGCCTCGATGCCCGTCACCACCCCGCAGGTGGACAGCGTGATGTGCCGCTTGCCCCAGGCCCGGCCCTCGGGCGCGGTGAGGATGGCGATGGACTCGGAGACCGCCCCCCAGTTGGCCATCGGCTCGCCCATGCCCATGTAGACCAGGTTGTCCAGGGTGAGCTTGAGCTCATCCTCGATGCCCAGCACCTGGCCCAGGATCTCGGCGGGGCTCAAGTCGCGGCTGAAGCCGCTCTCGCCGGTGGCGCAGAACTTGCAGCCCATGGCGCAGCCCACCTGGGTGCTGATGCAGGCCGTGGCCCGGCCCTCATGGGGCAGGTAGACCGCCTCCACGGTCTCGCCATCGGCGCAGCGGAAGAGCAGCTTGGCCGTGCCATCGCGCTGGCTCACCTGCTTGCGCGCCAGGCTCAGCCGGCTGATGCTGCAATGCGCGGCCAGGGCCGCGCGCAGCGGCTTGCTCAGGTTGCTCATGGCCGCGAAATCCCAGACCCGCTCCTTGTAGATCCAGCCCGCCAGCTGGCGCGAGCGGAAGGGCTTCTCGCCCAGGCTGGCCACCACCTGGGCCAGGCTCTGGGGGGAGAGGCCAAGGAGCTCGATGCGCTGGCCTTGCGGCGCGGGGTCTGCGGCTGGGGGGATGACGGGCATGGTCTGCATGGGAAGGCCCTTTTCACAGGGAGGCGCAAAGCCAATTGGATGCGTCAGCCAGTATAAGGGCGCAAGTGGACCCCCTCAAGAAAAAATCAGGAAATTGGGGCTTGCATCCGGCGCAGGCTGGTGCTGATAATATCTTGTCCAGGCCACGCCAGCGGGCGCGAGCTGGCGCGTGGTTCCAAGCTTCATGGAGGTTCAGATGGGCGCGGTCACAGGCAAGGTTAAGTGGTTCAATGAGAAGAAGGGCTTCGGCTTCCTCGAGCAGCCGGGCGGCCCCGACGTCTTTGTGCACTACTCGGCCATCACCGGCCAGGGCTTCAAGACCCTGGCAGAGGGGCAGGCGGTCACCTTTGATGTGGTCCAGGGCGCCAAAGGCCCCCAGGCCTCCAACGTGGCAGCAGCCTAAGCATCTGAGACTTATTGACCCTATAAAAAGCCCTCTTTCCGAAGAGGGCTTTTTATATGTTTATTGTGAGCTTTCATATCGAGAAACTGGCTCTTTTCTTATACCGTAATTATATGTTCCTTAACATCAGCGGGTAGTAGTATTCAAGTGCTGCATAAAAATGAAATGGATTTGTGCGGAATATGACATGCCCGTTCTAGAGGTCACTTTCATGGTCTTTTGCCCCCGCGCTTGCAGAGCCAGCCTCCTGGCCCTGGCCCTCGTCAGCCTAGGCGCCTCAGCCACAGCTGCAGCTTATGCCTTCAAAGACGTGGTCGTGGAGGGCGGCGGCTATGTGCCGGCCTTTGTGTACCACCCCAATTCCAGCGGCCTGCTCTATTGCCGAACGGATATGGGCGGCGCCTATCGCTGGGACCCAACCAACAGCGTCTGGATCCCCCTCACGGACTTCATCACCATAGACAACGAGGATTCATTGGGCATGCTGGCTCTGGCCTTGGACCCCAATGACGCCACTCGGCTCTACCTTGAGACCGGGAAATACACCCAGACCAGCTGGGCCCAAGAAGGCAACCTGCTGGTGTCCACCGACCAGGGCAATAGCTTCACCATCGTTCCATTGCCCTTCTGGGTGGGCGGCAATGAGAACGGCCGCGGCTTGGGCGAGCGCCTGGCCGTAGACCCCAACCTGGGGAGCATCCTCTTCGCGGGCGCCACCACCGACTCTGCTGGCAATGGCGGCCTGTGGAAGAGCACCAGCTATGGCAGCGCTGGCAGTTGGGTGAAGACCAGCTTCCCCATCAACAACGTCAGCTTCATCATGTTCGACCCCACCGGAACCACGGGCTCTGCCACCCAGACCCTCTATGTGGGCACTGGCTCGCCCACCACCGGCAACAGCGGCTTGTACCGCAGCACTGATGGCGGCAACACCTGGGCAGTGGTGCCCAACCAGCCGAGCGGGCTGATCGCCTCGCGCGGGGTCATCTCAGGCACCAACGCCTACTTCACCTTTGGCAACAACATCGGCCCCAACGGCAACACCAATGGCGCAGTCTACAGGCTCGCCACCGCCACCAACGCTTGGACCAACATCAGCCCTATCAACAATCCCGGCTATGGCTATTGTGGCATCAGCATCGACAAGAACAATGCCCAGCACCTGATCGTAAGCACCATCAACAATTGGAACCCCCGCGACATCGTTTGGCAGACCAACAATGCCAGCGCGGCCACGCCCACCTGGGTGGACATGGTGAGCACCTCAACGCTCAACAACACCGAAGCGCCCTGGTCCGCCAGCCGCCAGATCCACTGGGTCTCTTGCGTCGCCATGAACCCTTACAATTCCAATGAGGTGTGGTTCGGCACTGGGTACGGAGCCTTCCACAGCACCAACTTCGGCACGGCCGCTCCCTGCACCTGGGCCTTCAACGACCACGGGCTCGAGGAGACCGTGCCGCTGCAGCTCATAGCCCCGCCCTCGGGTGGCGCTTCCCTGCTCTCGGCCATGGGCGACCAAGGCGGCTTCCGCCACACCACGCTGGACACCTCCCCAGCAGCCGGTTTCTACAGCGACAACATCGGCAGCACTATGAGCATCGACTACGCCGAAGCCGTGCCCCTCACTATGGTCAAGACCCACTACAGCACCAATGTGGGCTCGATCTCCACGGATGGCGGCATCACTTGGAACTTCTTTGGCGCCATGCCTGCAGGCGCCTCCACCGCCAATGGCGGCGGCACCCGCTCCATCGCCATCTCATCCGATGCCAGCCACATCGTCTGGTGCCCGCCCGGCGCCAGCAGCATCGCCAATTATTCGACCAACAATGGCGGCTCATGGACAGCCTCCACTGGCATCACCAGCAACCCCAATGGCATCCAATTCAACCCGGTGGCTGACCGCAAGACCGCCAACAAGTTCTATGTCTATGATTGCACGGGCCCCACCTTCTATGTCAGCACCAACGGCGGCGCCTCCTTCACCTCGAGCACACCCGCAGGCATCACGGCCCTGGCTGGCTGGCAGGCCTGGGAATCCACCATCAACACGGTCTTTGGCATCGATGGCGATGTGTGGATCTGCCAAGGGCCCAATGGCCTCTATCATTCCACCAATTCCGGCGCCAATTTCAGCCTTGTCTCCAGCGCTGGAGCAGCTTACATGGTGGGCTTCGGCAAAGCGCCCGCTGGAAAGACCTATCCCACCATCTTCCTCTGGGGCCGGCCTGGAGGCACGCTGGGCATCTACCGCTCGGATGACGGCGGCACGACCTGGACTTTGATCAATGATTCGAACCATCAGTACGGCGGGCTGCACTTCATGTGCGGGGACCAGAACATCTATGGCCGCATTTACTTCTCAGCCGAAGGCCGTGGCATCAAGTATGGCGACATCCCTGTGGCCGGCACTCCCACATTCACTGGGACCCCTAGCCGCACGCCCACCAGCACAAGCACACCCACTGCAACAGCCACCCGCAGCAGCACACCCAGTGCCACGCCCACTCAGACCAGCCTGGCCGCCACCAGCACCTCCACCGGCACCCCCAGCCGAACAGCCACGCCCAGCTCCACATCCACAGCCACTCCCACTCAGACCAGCCTCGCCGCCACCAGCACTTCCACCCGCACGCCCAGCCGGACGGCCACGCCCAGCTCCACCCCCACGCCCACGCCCTCCCAGACCAGCCTGGCCGCCACCAGCACCTCCACAGGCACGCCCAGCCGGACAGCCTCGCCCAGCAGCAGCGCGACTGCGAGCAGCACCAGCACCATCAGCGACACTCCCTCAGCCACGGCCACCTGGACCAACCCGCCCACTGGCAGCACGTTGACCGACACGCCCACCATCTCGCCGACCGCTTCGGCCACGCCCACCCACACCGGCACTGGCACTGCCACCAGTATCTCCACCGGAACCGAGACAGCCACCGCTTCTTCCAGCGTGACTCCGGGCCCTACATTCTCCAGCACATCCACCATCAGCCCCGGGCCCAGCAGCACCGCCTCTGACACGCCGCTGGCTTCCAGCCCCACCAGCACGCAGACACCGACATCCTCGGCCAGCTCTTCAGCCACGGCGTCGCCCTCAGCCACCTCCACCATCACCGTCTTGAGCTCAGCCACCTCCACCAGCTCCGCCACCGCAAGCTCCACCCGCACGCCTACGCCCTCGGCCACAGCCACGGCCACGCCCTCACCCACGGCCAGCTCGACCGCCACGCTGACCGCCAGCAGCACAGATTCGGCCTCGCCGACATCCACCGCCACGGCAGAAGCCAGCGCGACTGCCTCAGCCACGGCTCTTGCGCCCGCCAGCGGCTTGCGGCTGCTCAAGGTGCTGCCGGTGCCCAATCCCCAGCACGGCCCCCTGCTCAGCCTGTATGTGCAGGTGCAGGGCCGCGCGGACAGCATCAAGGTGAGGCTCTACAGCCAGGCGCTCAACGAGGTGGCCGCCTTCACCGCTGCCGGCGGCAGCGGCTGGGTGCAGGTGCAGGGCCATGTGCCCAGCCTGCCGGCCGGCACCTACTTTGTGCTGGCGCGCGGCTTGAGCGGCGGGCAGGCGAGCACGGCCAAGGCCGTGACCCTGCTCTGGCTGCCCTGAGACAGGGCTCGGGCATAAAAAAGCCCCTCCTCGCGGAGGGGCTCTTTTTATGCCCGCTGGCTACTGCCCAGGCTCCTGCTCGATGCGCATCATGTCCATGACCATGTGGTAGATGCCGATGACCTGTCCGTGCTCCTTGCGCTCGCCCACCTCCAAGGTGCCATACACATCCAGCGGCACGTCCTGGGCCAGGTAGGTGTGCTTGCCCTTGGGCAGGTCGATGAGCACCCACTCATTCAGCTTGGGGGCCTGGCCATAGCAGCAGGACATGCGGCTGCGCACCAGGGCGAAGCTGTGCACCATGCCCGCCATCAGGTCCAAGGGGATCATGTAGCCGGTGACGTAGGCCTTGGCGCCATTGAAGGCCAGGATGTCATCCGGGATCTTGGGCGCGCCCTGCTTGAAGCCGGTGCCGGGGGAGCCCCACACGCTGTCCTGGCCCGCCAGGCCATAGGGAAAGGCGGCCAGGCGGTCAAAGGGCAGGGCCTTGTAGCTGGCGAAGTCGGGCCTGGGGCTTTCATCGGCGGCCAGGCCCGCGGCGCAAGCCAGCAGGCCTGCCAGCAGCAGGGCTCTCATGAGGCCCTCCAGGCGTGGATGAGGCGCCCCAAGCCGCTCGCCAGCCAGTGGCTCAGCCGCTGGCCCCAGGGCTCCTGGGGCTGGTCCACCGAATCCGCCGCCAGCCGGTAGAGGCCCATGCTCATGCCATCCTCCATCACCTCGCCCACCGAGAGCCTGCCATAGGCCCGCACCGGGATGTCCGGGGTGTAGGCCACCCTGAGGCCCGGCGGCACCAGCACCATCACCCATTCGTTCAGCCGCGGGATGCGGCCATAGCAGCAGACCATGCGCGTCTTCACCAGCATGAAGCTGCGCAGGTCATCGCCGTCAAATTCCGCCGGCACCATGAAGCCCCGCACCGCCACCTTCTGCTGGTCCAGCGCCTGGATGTCCTTGGGCACGCGGCGGGGCACGGTGCCGTCCTCGTCCAAGCCGGGCGTGAAATAGCGGAAGGCAGAGAGCCGGTCCAGGCCCGCGGCCTGGTAGCCCGGCAGCAGGGGCCGCTCATCCTCAGCGGGCAGGCTGACAGGCAGGGAGGCGCGGCTCGGCCCAGGCTGGGCCAGGGCCCAGGCCAGCAGGCCCAGGCCCAGCGCCAGGGACAGGCCGCCGGCCTTGAGCAGGCCCCGCTTACTCATTCCCCTTGGGATAGTTGAAGCCGACCGCGCGGAAGCGGCTGCCGCGGATGCGCAGGTCCTGCACCTTGCCGTCAAAATCAGCCAAGCCCTCCAAGCGCGAGGCCGAGGCCGTGAACTCCGAGGTGTCGCCCTTGGTCTCGCCGGTGAGCGGGTTGGCCACGGCCATCAGGCTGAGGGTGAAGGGCTGGCCCGCCGGCTTGAGCGGCTTGACCCAGATGGCGATGCTGCGCGCCTTGAGCCGCACCGGCTTCTCCGCCTCGCCATCCAGGGCATAGGCGGTCAGGCGGCCGGCGGCCGGGTCGAGCACCAGCTCCAAATGGGCGAACTCATCGCCAAAGCGCACCAGGGTGCCGTGATGGGGCGGCTTGTGCTCGTGCGCGGCCAGGGGCAGGGCGCCGAAGAGGAGCGCGGCAAAAAGGCCGGAAAGCAGGATGCGCTTCATGTTGCCTCCGTTCAGGACAGGGGTTTTAGGTTCTCAGCCACATCCGTGGCATAGGCCGACCAGGCCGGCACCAGGCCGGCCAGCAGGCCCAGCAGGGTGACGCCCAGCGGCGCCAGATAGAGGGCCGGGTGCCAGAAGCCCAGGCTCAAGACCACCCCGGTCTGCGAGCGCAGCAGGCTGGCAGCCAGGGCCAGGATGAGCAGGTAGATGGCGTAGCCCAGCAGGCTGCCCAAGAAGGCCAGCAGCCCGGCTTCGGCCAAAATGGCCGCGGAGAGGGTGCGCCGGCCCGCGCCCAGGGCGCGCAGGATGGCCAGGTCGCGGCGCCGGGCCTGCAGGGCGTTGTAGAGCGATGCCAGGATGCTGCCGCAGGCCACCAGCACCACCAGGCCCGCCACCAGCCCCAGCACGCGGTAGACCCAGCCCAGGCGCTCGAAGAGGTCGGCCATCACCGCGGCGATGGGCCAGGCCAGGGTGGCCACCTTGCCCTGCTTGTTGATGGTCTGGTCCAGGATGAAGCCGGCCATGGGGTCCTTCAGCCGCAGCATCACCGCGCTGACCTCCTTGCTCTCATCGGGGATGGCCTTGCCAGCCTGGGGCTCATATTCGCTGCCCGTGCCGCGCAGCACATGCCCCTTCATCCGGTAGACCGCGTCCACCGAGGTCCAGATCACGCGGTCCGAGGGGCTGTTGCTGGGCTTGAGCCTGCCCACCACGGTGTAGATCTCGTCATGCTGCATGGCCTTGTCGAAGTACAGGCCATGGTAGGGCTTGAAGGTGTCGCCCACCTTGAGGCCCGTGCGCTGCGCGGCATAGCTGCCCAGCACCGCCTCGCGCCCCTCGCTGCTGAAGGCGCGGCCCTCGGCAAAGGCCAGGCCCTCCGCCTTCTGGAATATCTCCGGCAGGGTGCCCACGATGCGCCAGCCCAGGTAGTTGTCGCCCACCACGTAGGGGATGGCGGTCTCCACGCGGGGGTCCTGGCGGATGGCCTCGTACAGGCTCCAGGGGATGTTGCCCGGCGAGGTCTCCAGGTGGAAGACGGTGTTGAGCACCAGCTGCAGCTGGCTGCCGCGGGCGCCCAGCACCGCGTCAAAGCCCAGGGTGCCGCCGGCAAAGGCGGCGCGGGCCTGGGCCGAGATGCTGAAGACCGCCATCACCAGGCCGCTGGCCAGGGCCACCGAGAGCAGGGTCACCAGGCTCCCCAGCCAATGCTGGCGCAGGCTGCGGCGCACCATCAGGGCCACCGCAGAGATGCGATCCATGGCCCTCATGAGGCGCCCCCCGCGGCCCGGTTCAGGCGCTCAAGGTCCATGGTCTCGGCAAAGGCCGAGAGGGCCCGCGGGTCATGGCTCACCAAGAGCAGGGCGGCCTTGGTCTCAGCGCAGACCTGCTTCAGCAGGCGCAGGGCGACATCCGCCGCCTCAGGGTCCAGGTTGCCGGTGGGCTCATCAGCCAGCAGCAGGCAGGGCTCATTGGCCAGGGCGCGGGCCAGCGCCACCCGCTGCTGCTGGCCCACGGAGAGCTGCGAGGGCTTGTGGTCCAGGCGGTCAGCCAGGCCCACCCTATCCAGCAGGGCCCGGGCGCGCGCCTTGTCCAGGCCGCGGCCCAGGCGCATGGCCATCTCCACGTTCTCCTGCGCGGTGTAGCCCTGCAGCAGGTTGAAGGACTGGAAGAGGTAGCCGATCTTCAGCCCGCGCAGGCGGTCGCGCCGCGATTCCGGCAGCTGCGCCAGGTCCTGGCCCTGCAGGCTCACGCTGCCCTCATCCGGCCTCAGGATGCCGGCGATGAGGTTCAAAAAAGTGGTCTTTCCGCAGCCGCTCCTGCCCCGCAGGCAGGCGGTCTGGCCCTCCCCCAGGCTGAAGCGGGGGATGTCCACCACGGGCAGGGCAGGGCCCTTGGGCCGCGGATAGCCCTTCTTAAGCCCTAGGATCTCGAGCAGAGGCATGCAGGCTCCCAAAAGTCAAAATGCCCCCCAAGCCTGGGAGGCTCCAAGTCTCATCCATACATAATACGCCCTGCCAGGGCCCAAAGTTCAATCCCTGGGGGCCTCTTCGACCCGCTCGGGGTCGATGCGGTACAGGCCCACGACCTGGCCGGCCTCGAGGATGGGAGCCACGCGCAGCACGCCGCTGACCTTGAGCGGCACATCCTTGATGTAAGCCGCCTCGGCACCGGCTGGGGGCCGCACCAGCACCCACTCGTTGGCCTTGGGGATGACCCCAAAGCAGCAGCTGAGCCTGCTCTTCACCAGCACGAACTCCGCGACCTTGTCCCCCCGCATCTCCGTGGGGATCATGAAGCCTTCGCAGAAGACCCTACGGCCGCTCAGAGCCCGGATGCTGGCCGGGATGGCAGAGGGCGCTGCGGCCTTGCCAGGCCCCGGCTTGCCAAAGCCCCCGTAGACCGGATGGTATTTGAAGCCCAGCCGGCTGAACGAGAGATGCTGATATCCCTGGCCGGCCGGCGCTGGCGCGCCAGCGGGCGCGATGCTGTCGGCATCCAGCCGCAGCAGGCCGCCCTCGGCAAGGCTGCGCTTCGCGTCCACGCTGAAGGTGCCGCGCACCCGGATGCGGGAGCGCTCCGGCACCGAGGAGGGGATGCTCAAGCTGGGGCTGGCCGTGACAAAGACCACCTGCTGGGGCAGGGGCGGCGCGCTGATGGCCGCTTTGTCCTTGTAGAGGTAGAGCTGGGTGTAGCGCGCCTCGCGGATCTCCCGCATCAGGAAGGCGCCCGCCATCTCGACCTTGCGGCCATTGAGCGCCAAGAGCCAGGCCGGCAGGCCGCCAGCGGGAGCTTGAGGATGGGATCCCAGGGCCGGGGGCTGGTAGGCGAAGCTGCCCAATTGGTCCAAAGGGGCTGAGAGGCAGCCTCGCGCATCCACGGCGCCGGCCGGGGCCGAGGGCCTGACCGGCGCCGTGCCGGCCGTGGGCTGCGCCAGGGGCGAAGCCGGCAGGGCCAGGCC
>CAYXCT010000014.1:13768-19505 GCA_964463435.1 uncultured bacterium
GGCCAGGCCAGCGGCCAGCAGCAGCCAGGGAGCCTGCCTCAGGAGAGCCACTTCTTGCCCGCGGGCAGCAGCTTGTAGCCCACCTGGGGCACGGTGGCCAGCCGCTTGCCCTCAGCGCCCAGCTTCTGGCGCAGGTGGCCGATGTGGATGTCCACCACCTTGGGCACGATGCTGATGCTGGGGCCCCAGGCGGCGCGGAGGATGTCATCGCGGGTGAGCGCATCGCCCTCGCGCTCCATCAGCACCTGCAAGATCTCATACTCCCGCAGGGTGAGGCGCAGGGGCTTGCTGTCCAGCCAGGCCTCGTGGGAGGAGGGATCGAGCTTGAGGCGGCCGCTGGCGATGGCCTCGCTGGCGGGCGCGGCCTGGCTGCGGCGCAGGATCTTGCGCACGCGGGCCAGGAACTCGCGCTGGTGAAAGGGCTTGGCCAGGTAGTCCTCGGCGCCCGCCTCCAGGCCGCGCACGATGTCCTCCGCCGTGCCCCGCGAGGTGAGCATGAAGATCTCGATGTCGCGGGTGGAGGTGCTCTCCTTGAGCGACGCGCAGAGCTTCAGGCCGTCCCCATCCGGCAGGTTGAGGTCCAGGATGATGAGCTGGGGCCGGAACTGCACCGCCTGCGCCAGGCCCGAGGCCAGGTCCCCCGCCACCTGCACGTTGTACTCCTCGGCCACCAGCAGGTCCCGCACCACGGCCGAGACCGAGGGGTCGTCCTCGATGACCAGCACCTTCACGCCCTTCATGCAGGACCTCCCTTGTCTTGGGGCCGCCGCGGGATGCGCAGGGTGAACGTGGCCCCCTGCCCCAGCTGGCTCTCCAGGCTGATGCTGCCGCCCTGGGCCTCGGCCTGGCCCTTGACGATGGCCAGCCCCAGCCCCGAGCCCTGCCGCGCTGGGCTGCCCTCGGCCTGGCGCACGCGGTAGAACTTCTCGAAGACCTGGCGGTGGTGCTCGGGCGCGATGCCGATGCCCGTGTCGCTCACGCGCAGGCAGAGCATGCGCTCCTCGGCGGTGAGCTCCAGCTCGATGCCCCCGCTGGAGGTGAACTTGAGGGCGTTGCTCAGCAGGTTGATGACCATCTCGCGGAACTGCACCACGTCGCCCCAGGCGCTGGTGTCCAGGGCCTGGCAGACCCAGCTCAGCTTGAGGCCCCGCTGCTCCGCCACCGGCCGATAGAGCTTGACCAGCTCGCCCAGCTCGGCCGCGGCATCAAAGGCCTCGTAGAAGGGCTGCACCTTGCCGGCCTCGATGCGGGCCACGCTGAGCAGGTCGGTGATGAAGGCCGAGAGCCGCTGCGAGCTATTGGCCAGCAGCAGCAGGTACTCGGCCTGCTTCTCGGTGAGGGGCCCGGCCTGCCCGGTCTGCAGGTAATGGATGCCGTCGCGGATGGCCAAGAGGGGCGTGCCCAGGTCATGGGTGACCCCGGCCACGAAGTCCCGCTTCATCTCATCCAGCTCCTTGAGCTGCTGCACCATGGCGTTGAAGTCGCGCGCCAGCTCGCCGATCTCATCGCTGCGCTTGACCTCCACCAGGCTGGTGAGGCTGCCGGCGCGCACGGCGTGGGTGCCGGCGCTGATCTGCTGCAGGGGCTTGATGAGGCGGCCGGCCAGCAGCCATGAGGCCAGGGCGCCCAGCAGCAGGGCCCCCAAGCCGGCCAGGGCCGCCAGGCCCATCCAGCGCCGCAGCACCTGGCCGCGCGCCCGGCTCAGGGCCTGCTGGGACCAGCCCATGCGGAGCGTTGCGCCATCCAGGCCCAGGCTCATGTCCAGCGCCTGGCTGCCATCGGCCAGCGCCACCTGCCGCCATGCCGGGGCCGCGGGCGGTGGCCCCGCCAGCGCCGGGTCATCCGCCACGCCCGGGGGCGCGGCCAGGCGCAGCTTGCGGCCGGGGTCGGCGTAGACCAGGTAGCGCACGCCCTCCTCGCGCGAGGCCTGGCGCATGAAGCTGAGCAGGCCCAGGTCCTGGTGGTTGACCCGCGCCTCGCGGGCGGCATAGACAAAGGCCTGCAGCTGGCCGGCCTGGCGCCGCGCGGACTCGCGCTCGAGCATGGCGCTGGCCCCGCCGTAGAGCAGCAAGAAGCTGCCCAGCGCGGTCAGCGCCGCGGCGCTGCCATGGCTCAGGAAGAACCGTGTCGCCAGCTTCATGGCTGCGCCCCCCCGGGCTGCAGCTCGCTGCGGGCCCGGCTCAGGTTGTTGAGCACATTGGGGTCCTCTGGGTCCAGCTCCAGGGCCTGCTCCCAATCCTTCACCGCCTCGCCCAGGTCGCCCTCCAGGTAGGCCTTCATGCCCGCCGCGTCCAGGGCCTGGGCCTTGGCCGGGGCCTTGTGCTCAGCAGCCGGCCGCGAGCAGCGCGCCAGGCCCGCCTTGGCCTCGGACCAGCCGGGCCGCAGCTGCAGGGCCGCCCGCCACAGCTCGCGCGCCAGCTCAGGCCGGCCCTGAGCCTCGTTGAGCCCGGCCTGGCTGGCCAGCCGGGTGGCTTCGTCATCCTCCATGCCCTCGGGCGGCGCCTCCCATGAGCGGCGCAGGGCCTTCAGCGCCTCATCATTGGGATGCAAGGCCAGGGCCCGGTCCAGGGCCATCAGGGAATCCTCGGCCTGGCCCTGCTCCTTGTAGCGCGCAGCCTGGGTGAGCAGCAGGGCGACCAGAGGATCGGCGAAGACAGGCAGGGCGGTGGGGCGGGGCAAGGGCGTGGGACGGGGCGCGGGCAAGGGCGGCAGGGCCTGCAGGCTGGGCTCCATGGCTGGCGGGCCGGGCAGGCGCGCGGGCCGGCGGGGGAAGCTGTAGCCCAGCTCCAGGGACTGGCAAGCCCCCTGGCTCAGGCTGCGCAGCGCATAATCCAGGTTCATCCCGCCCAGGCTCAAGCCCAGCCCGGCGCTGGCGCCGCTCGCGGTGTCATAGCCGCAGCGCAGGGCCAAGGCCTTGAACAGCGACCATTCCACGCCCAGGCTCTCGCCGGCATCCTGGCTGGCCAGCTCGGCGCCCAGGCCAGCCCTCAGCTCGCCCCAGCCGCCGGTGGCCCCTTGCATGGCGGCGCTCACGCGCCAGCGGGGGGAGAAGCGCTGCCCGCCCAGATGGGGGGTGGCCAGCTGGTCACCGGCGGCGGCCAGGCTCAAGCTCGCCCATGGGCGCCAGAGCAGGCCGCCGCCCAGGTCCGCGGCCTGGTCATCCACGGCCGGCGCGCCGCGCTCGCTCAGGTGCAGCCAATCCAGGCGCAGGCCCATGGCGCCATAGCCCGGCGCCGCGCCGCTGGCCAGCTTGACGCCCCAGCCCAAGCCCAGGCGCTCCTGCTGGATGTCATCCCCGCTCAGCCGGTCCCAGTCCAGGCCCAGCCCGCCCATCTCGCCCAGGGGCTGGGCCAGGCTCAGGGTGCCGGCATCCTGCTGGCCGTCCGTGGTCTGCCCCAGGGATTGGTAGGAAGCAGCGGCGCCAAAGCCCTCCAGCAAGCCCAGCCCGGCCGGGTTCTCGCGCAGGCTGGACGGCCCCAAGGGCAGGGCCACGGCCTGGCCAGCCATGCCTTCCGAGCGCACCGGGGCCACGGGGTAAAGGAAATCCCCTTCCACCGCCAGCAGGGCAGCCGGGCAGGAAAAAGCCAGCAAAGCCAGGAAAAGGCGCGATCTTTGGATTCTCGAAGCAGGCACCGGAAGGGCATCCATAGCGAAGGCCGGGCGGCAGACAGCCGCTCTGGGGGCGGCAGGGGCCTGCCGCACGCACCAGTATAGCCCAAGCCCATCCGGGGTGGAAGGGCAGTCCTGTCACAGCATGGTATAGAAATCAGCTCAGCGTGCCACGGCCAGCTTGGCATGGCGCCAGAGCGCCGAGCCATCCGGCCCGGTCCACTCCAGCACCGCCACATACACGCCATTGGCCGCGCCACCCAGATCCCAGGCCAGCAGGCCCGGCGCCTTGACGCTCAGCCCCGCCACCCGCTCGCCCGCCAGGTCATACACCCAGCCCTTGAGCGCGCGGCCCTTGGCCGCCGCCGGCGCGCTGATCAGCACCTGCCAGGCCCCCTTGCCCGCCGGGTTGGGATAGGCTATCACCTTGCCCGTGCCGCCCGCCGGCGGGTCGAGGACCAGCAGGTCCTCCTCCTCCACCCCGCCATTGTCCCTCTGCACCTGCACCATGTAGCTGCCGCTCTGCACCCGCTGCCCGCCCGGGCCGCTGCCATCCCACGCCACGACGTCCCCGGGCTGGCTGCCCCACTGGATGGCCAGCAAATCCCCGCCCGGGGCATAGGAGGTGACCCCGCCCGGCAGGGGCTGGCTGGGCATGCCATCCCCGTTGTCCGCCACCACCCAGCGCCGCACCACCTCGCCAGCGCTGTTGTAGATGCTCACGCTCACCGTGCCCGCCGTGCGCAGGATGGTCACCGAGGCGGAGAGGGTGGTCACCACCCCGTCTGAATCCACGATCTGGGCGGAGATGACATACACCCCCGGCTCCATGGGCTGGCCCTGGCCGTTCTGCCCATACCAGGCTATGGATTGCCCGGCTCCCAGCAGGCCTATCGACTCAAGCTGCCCGGTGAGCAGGGTGGCCGCGCTGAGGCTCAAGCCCGTGGGCTCGGCATAGAGCCCCATATTCTGCGCCAGCACCGCCACCTGCTCGCCGGCGCTGTTGAAGAGCTTCAGCGTCAGGCGCAGGCCGGGCATGGGCGTGGGGCTGGGGCTGGGCGTGGGGCTGTCGCTGAAGGTGCAGGTCACCGTGCTGCTGGGCGTGAGGGTGCGGCTGGCCGTGGCCGTGGGGCTGGCCGTGGCCGTCGCGCTCTCGGTGGCCGTGTCCGAGGCCGTGGCCGTGTCGCTGGCCGTGGCCGTGTCTGTCAAGGTGCTGGTCTGGGTGGGCGTGCCGGTGACCGTGGCCGTGTCCGTGGCCGTCTCGCTCTGGGTGGGCGTGGCCGTGCAGGTGCTGGTGTCAGTGATGGTGGTGGTGGCCGTGAGCGTGGGCGTGTCCGTGGCGGTCATGGTCTGCGTGGCCGTGGCCGTGGCCGTGGGCGTGGCGGTCGCCGTGGGGGTGTCCGAGGGGGTGATGGTGTCCGTGGCCGAGGGCCCCACGGTCTGGGTGCTGGTGCTGGTGGAGGTGGGCGTGACGGTGCTGGTGGAGGTGGGGGTCACGCTCTGGGTATAGGTGGGCGTGGCCGTGCTGGTGCCCGTGGCCGTGGCGCTGGCCGTGAACGTGCTGGTGATGGTGGGGGTCGCGGTCTGGGTGGAGGTGGGCGTGGCCGTGTTGGTGGCGGTGGGCGTGGGGCTGTCCGTGGGCAACGTCAACGAGTTCCTGCGGAGAATCAAGGCATGAGGCTCGCCCTTCTGCCTTGGCTGGCGTCTCCTTGCTGCGACGAAACGATGTGGTTTTCCGCCTTGGTCGAGATGCCCGACCCCAAGGCTGACAACGAGACCGGCACTCTGGTCTGCAGCGCGTGCCGACGCGAGTATCCTATCGAAAGCGGGGTGCCGCGCCTGGCGCCGCAAGAAAAGACGGACCGCCGCGTGACCAAGACCAGCGCGACGTTCTCTTCGCGACACGTTTCCCGCAGCAGATCGAGCACCTGCTGCTGATGGCCGGAATCGACGTTGGCCGTCGGCTCGTCGGCCAGCAGGAGCTTGGGCTTGTTGGCCAGCGCCCGGGCGACCGCCACCCGCTGCTGCTCGCCGACCGAGAGCTGGGCTGGCCGATGCGTGGTGCGATGCCCTAAGCCGACGCGCTCCAGCAGGTTCTTGGCACGGACCCGGTCGGGCCGCCGGCCGG
>CAYXCT010000015.1:0-19270 GCA_964463435.1 uncultured bacterium
CTGGGCCTGCAGGTGGCCGAGGCCGCAGATGGCGAGGAAGCCCTGGAGCTCCTGCGCCAAGAGGGCTTTGACTATGTGATCACAGACCAGAAGATGCCGCGCATGGCCGGCGATGAGCTGGTCAGCCGGGCCAAGAGCTTGGAGGGCTGCAAGCAGACCCGCTTTGTGGTCATCACAGGCGGCGAGCCCGCTGACCTGCCGCAGCAGCGGCGCGACCGACTGGCCCAGCCCGGCGTCTGCTTGGTGCTCAAGCCCTTCAGCTCAGAGGACATCATCAGGGCCCTGCGCCAATTCCCCTAATATTTGCTTTAAAAACAAATGGATAATTAAAAACCATACGAAAGTATGGTTTTTTCTTGACCCTTGTCCCTGCCTTCTCCTATACTGCGCCGTAGAGATGAGCAAGGGCCCGAGGATGGCACGGAGCAAGGCGAGCAAGGGGCCCACCACCTATTAATAGAGGATGCCATGGCGGACGAACGGAAGCGCGCGCTGGAGCTGGCAGTCGCCGAGATAGAGAAGCAATTCGGCAAGGGCAGCATCATGAAGCTGGGCGACCAGCCCGTGCCAGATGTGAAGACCATCCCCACCGGCTCGCTGGCCCTGGACATGGCCATCGGCGTGGGCGGCATCCCCCGCGGCCGGGTGGTCGAGATCTACGGCCCGGAGAGCTCGGGCAAGACCACCCTCTGCCTCTCCATCGTGGCCCAGGCCCAGAAGGCCGGCGGCATCGCCGCCTACATCGACGCCGAGCACGCCATGGACCCCGGCTACGCCAGCAAGGTGGGCGTGGACGTGGACAACCTGCTCATCAGCCAGCCCGAGAGCGGAGAGCAGGCCCTGCAGATCGTGGAGACCCTGGTGCGCAGCGCGGCCATCGACATCATCGTGGTGGACTCGGTGGCGGCCCTGGTGCCCCGCAGCGAGATCGACGGCGAGATGGGCGACCCGCAGATGGGCATGCAGGCGCGGCTGATGAGCCAGGCCCTGCGCAAGCTCACCGCGGTGATGAGCAAGACCAACACCACGGTCATCTTCATCAACCAGCTGCGCGAGAAGATCGGCGTGATGTTCGGCAACCCCGAGACCACCCCAGGCGGCAAGGCCCTCAAGTTCTACGCCAGCGTGCGCATCGACATCCGCCGCATCGAGAGCATCAAGAACGGGCAAGAGGTCATCGGCAACCGGGTCAAGGCCAAGCTGGTGAAGAACAAGGTGGCTCCGCCATTCCGCGAGGGCCAGTTCGACATCATGTTCGGCGAGGGCATCAACCGCGAGGGCAGCATCCTGGACATGGCCGCCGAGCACGGGGTGGTGGAGAAGAGCGGATCCTGGTTCAGCTACAAGGGCGAGCGCATCGGCCAGGGCCGCGACCAGGTGCGGGTGTTCCTCAAGGACAACCCCAAGGTCTGCGACGAAATAGAGGGCGGGGTGCGGCTCAAGCTGGCGCCCAAGCCCCCGGCCGAGGAGGTGCCAGACACCGTGGCCGAGGTGCTGGAGAAGAAGGAAGTGAAGGACGTGAAGGCGGCGAAGAAGTAGAGTTCCGCGCAGCTTGCAGCACACAAAGAAGCCCGCATCCAGCAATGGAGCGGGCTTCTTTGCAATAGGGCTTCCCACGAAGCGGGTCTCTCAGTGAGGCGGGCGGCAGGCGCATTGACGGGCTTGAATCCGATGGGGCATGTGATATAGTTTGGAGGTGAGATGCCAAAGGTATTTGAATGGAATGGCTATCGATTCTTCTTCTATTCCAATGAAGGGAATCCTAAGGAGCCTTGTCATATCCATGTGCGCCGAGGCGACCAGGTGGCGAAGTTCTGGGTCTATCCGGTGGTGGGTGTGGCCTCCTCTTGGGGTATGAACCCGGTGGAATTGGCGCGCTTGAGCCAAGTGGTGGTGGAGCGGGCGGATGAGATCAGGAGGAAATGGCATGAATACTTTGGGGCTTGAAGCAAAGGCAAGCAAGGTTTGGTTCTCGGCAGACTGCCTCTGGCTTGCGCTGTCTGACGGGCGGCAGCTGGCCGTGCCGCTGGCCTTTTTCCCACGGCTGCTCAAGGCCAGCCCCGAGCAGCGGGCCAAGCTGGTCATCAGCGGCGGCGGAACAGGCTTGCATTGGGAAGAATTGGATGAGGACATCAGCGTCATGGGCCTGCTGGTGGGGACGCCGGATACCACGAAGAGAGAATAACGCCTTTAATTGATCGGGAAATTGCCGCATACAAACAAGCCCGCATCCAGCGATGGAGCGGGCTTGTTCTTTTATGCCGGGCGCTGAGCGCACGCGCTTCAGCGCAGGCGGAAGAGCTTGGCGGGCTTGATGCTGCGGAAGGCGGTGCTGTGGGAATAGGCCATGGCGCGGGCGTAATAGAGGCCGTTGGGCGCGCCCTGCCAGTCAGCCGGGATGGGCACTTGCACCCAGCCAGCGGGGTAAGGGCCGGACACGGCCCGCGAGACCTGGGTCAGCCCTGAGGTGTAGATGCTGAGCTCCACCCTGTCCGCCGCTGCGCCCAGCTTCACGGCCAGGGATGTGGGGTTGGGGTTGGGCCAGGGTTGCATGGCCAAGATCTCAAGGCTGCCCCGGCTGGCCAGGGCGGTGAAGCTGGGCGTGGGCGTGATGCTGGTCCTGGGCGTGGCTGAGCAGGTGGCAGTGGCCTGGGGCGTGGCTGTGGAGGAGGGTGTCGGCGTGGGGCTGGCCACGGCGCTGCCAGCGAACAGCGCGGCCAGCATCACATACGAGGCAGTGTCTTGGATGCCAGCCTCATTCACGATCCAGGGCTGGCTGGCAGAGGTGGCTGACTTGTTGTAATCCCGGTAGGCCTTGGCATAGGGTGCGGCGGCCGGGCCGGGCAAGTCGGGCGGCACATCCGTTCCGCCCAGCGTGAAGTACTGGAAGCTGGGACCGTCCGGCACGTAGCCGGGCGGCGGGCCGTAAGTGGAAGCTTCATCATCCTGCGGCGTGTAGGGGTAGAGCGGGTCTGCCACAGAAGCAGGCTTGCCGATGAAATTGGCCAGGGAGGCGGCGGTCTGGTAGCGGCCGAACCAGCTGTTGAAGACCTGCCACACGCAGTGCTTGCCGCCGATGGCATCGGTGTTGGTCAGGTAGACCATGTTGAGAGGGTTGGCGCCGTGGAAGTAGTGCAGAAAGTCCTCGGCATGGGCCAGGCACTGGGCCGCGCTCTGCGAGCCGGTGAATCCCAGGGCCGCGGCCCAGGCCAGCAGCATGCCCGTGTCGGCCTTGAACTGGCTGGAGCCCCAAGAATACTGGTAGTAGAGCATGCCAGAGTTGTAGAGGTCGTTGCCCGTGAAGTAGGTGTTCACCAGGCTGGCCAGCGCGGCCTTCATGGCCGCCACGGTGGAGGCGGTGGCGCCGGGGGATTGGATGTAGTTGATCATGGCGTAGTTGGTGTAGGCCGGGCTGGAGGCATAGCTTGCCCAGCTCGATTGGCTGTCGATGAAGGCCTGGGCCGCGGACTGGGTGGGGTCCAGGCGGAAGACCTCTGACGCGGCCCAGAGCTTGAACTGCAGGTAGGGCAGGTAAGAGGGAGCTTGGGGATCGACATTGGGCGAATTCACCACCCATGTTCCCCAGGTGCTGAGCGCCGCGGACTTCAGGATGGCAGCGTAGGCGGCCTGGCCCGGCAGGCTGGCGAAGATGCGGGCCGCGTGGGCCGTGCTGGCTGTGAAGCAGGCCTCGCTCTCAAAGCTGGGCGGGTTGTAGCCCCGCCCTGTGGCGTCCGCGCTGGGCGGCGAGAGCAGGGTGCTCAGGCTCTGGCAATGCACCCCTTCCAGCACATGGTAGTCGGCCCTCTGCATCTTCAAGTACCAGTCCAGCTCCCATTTGGCCTGGTTCAGGATGTCGGGCAGGCCATTGCCGGTCTCGGGCAGGTTGAGCGCCAGCCCGGAGAAGAGCCCGGGGTTGAGCTCATAGGCAGAGAGCAGGTACCAGAGGGCATCGCCGCTGTCCCCGCTCTCTTGGGTGCCGCAGCTGCTGCCGAAGCCGATCTTCTTCTCGTAGTCGCCGGCATCGTGCCAGCCGCCGGAGAGGTCCAGGGCCCCGTAATCCGCATCCAGCGCGGGGTAGTCATCGGACACCGCGCACACGCAGGTCAGGGCCAGGTCCGCGGCGTGGCAGGCGGTGTCGTTCCACACGCCGCCAAAGGCCGCGGCCTTTGGCGTGCCGCAGCGGGCGTAGTAGAGGGATTTCAGCGCCGCGGCCAGGGGGGCTTGGTAGATGGCGTCCGAGACTTGAAAGCTGTAAGACTGGCCATTTAGGGCAGGGGAATAGACCGTGTAGGTGCCGGGCGCGGTGAGGGCAGAGAAATCCACCCACCAGACATGGTCGCCCGAGATGAGCGGCGAGCTGGCGTCTGTGCCCATGTCCTTGATGCCGCCCGAGGGCACAGCGTAGGCCACCGAGCCGTCGGCGGCGCGCAGCACCTGCACCACGGCGCCAGGGTCGGTGGTGAAGAAGGCCAGCTTGCTGTCGCTCGTGCGGTAGCCGAAATGGTCGGTCTTGATGGCAGCAGAGACCGGCGCGGCCCAAGCGCCGCCAGCAGGCAAGAGGCAGAGGAGCAGGATCCACAGGATGGCGGCTGAGCATTGCATGGGGATCCAGTAGGGGGGGCGCTGGCGGGCTGCGCAGGGCTTGGCATTGGACGCTGCTGGCTTGGGCTTTGTGTCGCCCCTTCAGGCCGGGTTCAGCAGATAAGCGGCCAGGTCCTGCGCCAGGGCCTTCCAATCCACGCGGGGCTTGGCCCTGAGCACGGCCAGGGTGTCGGCGCGGCCCAGGCAGTCCAGGTATCTGAGCACCGCGTGGTATCGCGGCCGGTCCCAGAAGTCGTGAAAGAGGATCTTGGCGCCGGGCTGGGTGTGCAGCAGGGCCTGCAGACAGCAGGCCACGCGGAAGCGGCCGTCCACCAGCACCAGGTCTGGGCTGGCCTTGAGCTCGGCCCATACTGCCGTGGAATAGGCCGGCCAGCGATGGGCATAGGCCTTGCGCCTGGGCTTGCCCCACAGCCCTATGGGCCCTATGTCCGCATAGCGGCCCGTGAACTGGAGCGCGCGGATCTTGGGCTGCGCCGCCACCTGCTCAAGCCAGGCTGGGTCGCTGTCCACGCTGGTGATGCGCCGCACGCCCTGCTGGGCGGCCAGCAGCGTGCTGCCACCGCAGCCGAATTCCAGCAAAAAGCGGGCGCCCCTCAGGTGCTGCTTGAAGAGCGCGATCTCGGGCGCGGACATGCGGGGCAGCAGGGGCGCGCTGGGTTGCTTGATGGGCATGGGCTGCCTTGCGGAAAGAGAGGCTGTGGACAGGCGGGCTTTTGAGACGCATAATCTTGGCACACTCTGCTGTGCAGGGACCATTTTATACTAGGAGGCAAGAAAAATGGCGGTGAAGACGGGAAAGCGGGGCTGGCTCTTCAAGCTGGCCGTGGCGGCGCTGGGCCTGGCGGCCCTGCTGGTGGTGGCGGCGCTGGTCGCCCCCATGTTCGTGAATTGGGACAAGCTGAAGGATGAGGCGGCGGCCAAGGTGAGCGCCAGCCTGGGCCGCAAGCTGAGCATCGGCAAGGCCAGCTTCAGCATCTTCAGCGGGGTCACGCTCAACGACATCTCCCTGGCCAATGGCGCCGGCTTCTCCAAAGAGCCGCTCTTTGAGAACGCCTCGGCCACGGTCAGCTACAGCCTGCTCTCCCTGCTCACCGGCAAGGTGGTGCTCAATTCCATCGAGTTCGACCAGCCCAAGATCCTCATCCAAAAGGCGGCCAATGGCCGCTTCAACTTCAGCGACTTAGGCTCTGCCCAGGCTGTCGCGGCGCCCGCCTCTGCGCCTGCCAAGCCCGTGAAAGGCAAGGCCAAGCTCGCGGCAGCCCCGGCTGCTGCACCGGCGCCTGCCAAGGCTCCTGCCGGCCTGCCTGAGCTGCCGGTGCTGGTGAACAAGCTGCTCATCAAGCAGGGTGACTTCACCTATCAGGACCTGGGCACGGGCAAGACCTATGCGGTGCAGGGCATGGACCTGAGCATCATCGGCATCGACTTGAGCGGCGCTGGCCGCAGCCGCATCACCTTGAGCCTGGTGGCGGACCTGGAGGGCAAGAAGGTGCCCCTCAATGCCGACTTGAGCTTCCGCCTGGACCCCTCCAGCGCCAGCCTGGACTTGAGCAGCGCCGAGCTGGACCTGCCCGGCCTCAAGGCCGTGGCCAGCGGCCAGGTGAAGTCCATCACCAGCGCGCCCGAGGGCAGCATCAAGGCCCAGGTGGATGTGGACCCGGACAAGATCGTGTCCAGCGACCTGCCGCCCTCCATCCTGGCCAAGCTCCCCGCCGGCCTCAAGGCCAAGGGCAGCCTGCGCCTGGCGCTCTCCGCGGACGGGCCCTTCAATGACCCGCTCAAGCTCAAGGTCAATGGCAGCCTGGACCTGCTGGCCCTGGGCGTGGATTACGGCAGCTATCCGGCCGTGGAGGGCATGCAGGGCAGCCTCAAATTCAGCAACAGCGCCATCAGCCTGGACCCGCTGGACTTCAAGCTGGGCGGCCAGCCCGTGCATTTCACGCTCAATGTCTCGGACTTCACGGTGCAGAACCTGATGGGCCCGCAGGCCGCCTGGCGCGCCAAGGTGGCCTACACCCTCACCTCGCCCCAGCTGGTGCTGGACCCCCTGCTGGGCCTGGCCGGCTCCACTTCGCCAGCCCAGGACGCTCAGCCCGCGGCGGCGGCCGGTCCCTCCAACGCCGCTGGCCCGGTGGCCGCCAAGCCCGCGCCTGAGCCGGCCCCGGTGCAGCTGGGCAAGCTGGTGCCAGCTGGCATCACGGTGCAGGGCAAGGTGGACGTGGCCGCGCTCAAGGCCATGCAGATGCAGACCGGCCGCCTGGTGCAGACCCTGTCGCTGGCGCGCCAGCAGGCGCAGGTGGGCCTGGACCTGGCCGCCTACCAGGGCACGGTGCAGGCCAAGGTGAACGCCAACTTGAGCGTGCCGGGCGCCACCTATGGCCTGGTGATGAAGGTGGCCGGCCTCAAGCTGGACACGCTGGTGGACGATTACGCGGCCAGCTTCCCCAAGAAGCAGAGCCTGCAGCAGATCAAGGGCAAGGTCAGCGGCCTGCTGGCCCTGGACGCCAGCGGCACGGGCAAGGGGCTCAACAGCCAAGCCATCATCCGCAACCTTAGCCTCAAGGGCCACTTCAAGCTGGGGCCCGGCAAGTTCAGCCATCTGGACATCCAGGAGAAGCTGGCTTCGGTGATCCCGCACCCGGCCACGGCCCAGGCCCTGCGCGGGGACATCACCTTTGACCGCTGCGAGAGCGACTTCACCATGAAGGACGGCAAGGCCGCCTGGCCCAACCTGGTGGTCTCCACCGGCGCCGACAACCGCGGAGGCACGCTCTACATCCAGAGCAATGGCTGGCTCAAGCCGGGCGCGGACATCGATTGCCATGTGGTGCCCCACTTCAACCCCTCGCTGGTGCGCCTGGATGGCGCCCTGCAGGATGCCTTTGGCGACGACAAGGGCTGGGCCACTTACGACAGCATCGCCTACTATGGCCCCAGCAGCGACAAGGCCAAGGCGGACTTCAGCCAGGGCGTGAAGAAGGCCGCCACCCAGCTCATCACCAAGCAGGTCAACAAGGCCCTGCAGAACAAGGGCCAGGACCTGCTCAAGGGCCTGCTGGGCAAGTAGCCGTGGCCCTCAAGGCCCTGCTCTTGGACATCGGCGGGACCTTGCACGTGGGCCAAGTGTGGCTGCCCGGCGCCCAGCAGGCCCTGCGCGATGCTGAGCGCCGCGGCCTGGCCCTGCGCATGGTCAGCAACCTGACCCAGTTCAGCCGGCGGCAAGTGGGGGAATGGTTCCGGGCCACGGGCTTCGAGGTGCCGCCGGGGCACATCTTCACCGCGGCCAGCGCGGCCGGGGCCTGGTTCGCGGCGCGCGCCAAGGCCGGGGCCAAGCCCCGGGTGCTGGCCCTCTGCCGGCCAGAGCTGGCCGAGGACCTGGCCCCCTTCTGCGAGCTGGTGGAGGCCGGCCCCGCGGAGTGCGTGCTGGTGGCTGACATGGGCAGCCATCACTCGCTGGCCCGGCTGGATGAGGCCCTGCGCGCCCTGCTCGCGGGCGCCAGCCTGGTGGGCATGGAGCGCAACCGCTTCTACCGCCTGGCCGATGGCTACCATCTTGACTCGGGCCCCTTCTTGGCGGCCCTGGAATTCGCCGCTGGCAAGCCTGCCCTGGCGGTGTTCGGCAAGCCCAATCCCGAGCTGTTCCGCCTGGCCCTGGCCAGCGCGGGCGCCGAGCCTGGCGAGGCGCTGATGGTGGGCGATGACCTGGAATGCGACGTGCTGCTGCCGCGCCGGCTGGGCCTGGCCACGGCGCTGGTGAAGACCGGCAAGTTCCTGCCGGAATGGGAAAGCCGGGCGCGCCTGGAGGGCGTGCCCGTGCTGGGGAGCGTGGCAGACCTGCCCGCGCTGCTCGACAGCATGGGAGTGGCGCGCGGATGAAGAGGGCGATGCTTGCGATGGCGCTGGTGCTGGCCCTGGCCAGCGCGGCTGGCCTGCGCGCGGAGGGGGCGGGCCCGGACTACGGGCTGCCCAAGCCGCTGAGCGGGGCCGTGCGCGTGGCCTTTGCCGGCGACATCATCCTGGGCCGGCGCGTGGCGCGCCTGGCCGAGCAGCAGGGCTGGGACTGGATGGCCGCCGGCGTGCGGCCGCTCTTGGCGCAGGCCGACCTGGTGGTGGCCAACTTGGAATCGCCGGTGGGCCAGGGCGGGGTGCCCTATGCCGAGAAGCAGGTCTACCTGCGCGCCAGCCCCTCGGGCCTGGCCCTGCTCAAGGCCCTGGGCGTGGGCGTGGTGACCCTGGGCAACAACCATATCCTCGACTACGGGCCTGAGCTGATGGGCCAGACCCAGGCCGGCTTGGATGGCCTGGGCATCAAGCATTGCGGCACGGTGGAAGGCCCGGGCCAGGCGCAGAAGCCGGCCCTGGCAGAGGTGCGCGGCAAGCGCCTGGCCTTTCTGGGCTACTGCTCGGTCTGCCCGCAGGAATTCCGCGCGCGGGGCCGCGCCCCGGGCGTGGCCGTGGCCCTGCCCTCGCAGATGCTGCCCGAGATCCGCGCCGCCCGGCGGCAGGCAGACATCGTGGTGGTGCTGCCGCACTGGGGCCAGGAATACCAGGCCGCCAATGCCCTGCAGCGCAGGCTGGCCCTGGGCCTCTCCCATTCCGGCGCGGATGCCGTGGTGGGCAGCCATCCCCACGTCCTCCAGCTGCTCGACCGCCTGGGCCGCATGCCCTGCGCCTTCAGCATGGGCGACCTCATCTTTGACTTGAGCTACCCCGTCTCGCAAGATTCAGCCCTGCTCTTCATCGACTTCGCGCCTGGCCAGGCCCCGCAGTGCCACGCCGTGGCTTTGGATTTGTCCAGCGGCCGGCCCATGCCCCTGGACCCTGGCTCGGACCAGGGCCGGCGCATCCTGGGCATCCTGGCCAAAGGCTATGACTACCAGGGCCGCAAGTCCTATGGCGGCGGCTCATGAACCGCATCCAGGTCTACACTGGCGATGGCAAGGGCAAGACCACCGCGGCCCTGGGCTTGGCTATCCGCCATCTGGGCGCTGGCGGGCGGGTTTGCCTCATCCATTTTGACAAGGGAGCCCGGCCGGGCTTTGAGGACCGGCTCTATTCAGAGCGCAGCCTGCTCAAGGGCCTGCCCGGCCTTGAGCTGCATGGCTGCGGAACGCAGCGCTTTGACCCCGACCAAGGCACATTCCGCTTTGAGAACACGCCTGAAGACAGGCAAGAAGCCCTGCGCGGCTTGGCTCTGGCTGAGAAAGCGCTTGATCAGAAGCATAGCTTGCTCATCTTGGATGAGGTCTTGAGCCTGGTGATGACAAAATTGGTCAAAACCCAGGAAGTGATGGATTTTGTGAAGCTGTATTTAGATAAAGGAAGGCCCTGTGAATTGGTGCTGACCGGGCACGCGGCCTGGCCGGAATTGGCCGCTTGCGCGGATCTGATCACTGATATGCGCAAGAGAAAGCACTATTTTGATATTGGAGAAAGTGCGCGAAAAGGAATTGAGTTCTAAAATGGTTTATTTCGTCTTATGGAAATTCATTGACAAAACAAGAGTGATTGACTAGTATTTTGATAATTAATATCCCCCCAAAATAGTCGTCTTGAAACAAAGTTCTCAAACCATTGGCTCGCGAGGCGTGTATGCGCAGAAAAAAGGTCTATGAGTCCACAGTGCAGTCAGTGGAGCGCACCTTGGACATCGTTGAAGCGCTGTCCAGCAACAAGGACGGCATCGGCGTGACCGAGCTTTCCAAGGCGCTGAACCTCCACAAGAGCACGGTGCACAGGCTCCTGACCACCTTGATGGTCAGGAAATACGTGGAACAGGACAGCGAGACCGGCAAATACCGCCTCTCGGTCAAGCTCTTCGAGCTGGGGAACGCGGTGCTCAGCAAGCTGAACATGCGGGCCCACGCCATGCCCTTCTTGCGCGAGCTGCGCGAGCGCACCAGCGAGACGGTCCAGCTCTCCATCGTGGACCAGAATCAGGTGCTTTTCATCGATGTCCTTGAGAGCAATGAGAAGATCGGCGTCAAGGCCAGCATCGGCGAGCGCGCCCCGCTGTATTGCACGGCCGCCGGCAAGGTCTGGCTGGCCAACCTGCCCGAGGAGCGCCTGCAAGAGGTGCTCAAGGACACCCAGTTCAAGCCCTTCACGCCCAAGACCCTCAGCAATTTCGATGACCTCCGCAGCCAGCTCAAGCAGGTCAAGGAGAAGGGCTGGGCCCTGGACAACGGCGAATATGAGGAAGACCTCCACTCCGTTGGCGCGGCCATCAAGAACTACCGCGGCCGGGTCATCGCCTGCATCAGCGTTTCGGTGCCCGCTTTGCGCTTCAGCGCCCAGATCAGCGATGAGCTGGGCCGCTCGGTGAAGGAAGCGGCGGACAAGATCAGCTACAGCGTGGGCTTCACTGACAAGCAGTGAGAATTGACCTTTGCGCCATTCTGAGATACACTGTTCTTGATGGCCGCCTGGCCGTCTTGAAGAGCTAATCTTGTCAGAGGGATGAGGATGAAGAAGCTCATGCTGGCGGCATTTTTTGCCGCCCTGATCGGCGGGGCCCCGGGCCTGAAGGCTGACCAAGGCACCACCGCGGCGGCCTTCCTCAAGCTGGCCACCGGCCCGCGCGTCATCGCCATGGGCGAGAATTTCACCGGCCTGGCCGATGACGCCAATGCCGTGCGCTACAACGCGGCCGGCACCGCCTACCTGGACGAGGGTGAAGCCACCCTGATGCACGCCATCTGGATCGAGGACATCTTCTACGATGACCTGGCTGCCGCCTTCCCCATGAAGAACATCGGCACCGTGGGCACCGAGATCTTCTACTTGAATGCCGGCAACTTTGACGGCTATGACGCGGCCGGCAACTCCACCGGCCAGTTCTCTGCGGGCGCGCTCTCTGCCACCTTGAGCTTCGCGCGCAAGATCGTTGACTCGGTCTCCTTTGGCCTGGCGGCCAAGTACCTGAGCGAGAGCATCGACGGCCAGAGCTCCACCGGCTTCGCCGTGGACCTGAGTACCCTCTACAAGACCCCCATCAAGGGCTTGAGCGCCGGCATCAACGTGGCCAACCTGGGGCCGGCCATGGGCTACAGCCAGGCCTTCACCCTGCCGGTGAACGTGCGCTTCGGCGCCGCCTATTCCGCGGCCAAGGACATCAACGTGGTCTGCGACTACACCCAGCCCATTGAGACCGCGGGCGTGTTCGGCATCGGCGGAGAGTACGGCTACCGGGACTTCTTGGTGGTGCGCGGCGGCTTCAAGTTCCAGGGCGGCTTCGACTACAACCAGGTGGAAGAGGGCTACGGCCCCTCGGCGGCCGCGGGCCTGACCCTGGGCATGGGCCTCAAGTATGGCAAGTTCGGCTTTGACTACGCTTACGCCCCGCAGGGCTTCTTGGGCGACACCCACCGCTTCGCGCTGAACTTCAAGTTCTGACGCGCAGGAAAGGCCCTCCGCCTTGGGGCGGGGGGCTTTTTTTTTGCCTGCTTCGCCGGGGCTTTTGGCTTGGAAAGCCCGGCGGATCCATGTTATTTTTAATCGTTTTGAACCCCCTCCCGCTGGCGCGCGTCCCTTATGCATGACGCGGCCTTCAAGGTGCTGATGCGCAAGCCCTTCCCCATCCTAGCCCTGCTCCTGCTGCTGGCCCTGGCCCCCTGCCTGCCGGCGCTGGAAGAGGACCCTGCCCTGCCGGAGCTGCTGCTGGCTGACCAGCTCTTCGACCAGCAGGCTTACGGCCTGGCGGCCAGCCGCTACCAGGCCTATCTGCGCAGCCAGCCCATGGGCTTGGCTGCCGCGCGCGCGCGCCTGAACCTGGCCCAGGCCTACCTGGACCTGGGCCGGCTGGACGATGCCCAGCGCGTGGACCGCGACTTCCTCTCATCCCATCCTGGCGACCCCCAGGCCCGGGCCGTGCTCTTGAGCCTGGCGGGCATCCAATTGCAGGCCGGCGATGCCAAGGCCGCGCGCCAGAGCGCAGAGGAGTGGCAGGCGGAATACGGGCCGGATGCCCCGGGCGCCCCGCGCGCCGCTTTTCTGCTGGCCGAGGCCCTCTACAGCCTGGGCAGCTACCTGGAGGCCGAGGCCTCCTATGCCAAGGCCGCAGGCATCGAGCCGGCCTCTTACCTGCCCTATGCCCGCGGCTGGTGCCTTTACCAGGCCGCCGTGGCCCAGGGCGCCGGCGCGCCGGATGAGGAGCAGCGCAAGGACCTGCTGCGCCGCTCGGCCGGCCTCTTCATCCAGTCCTACGCCATGGACAAGGCCGGCCCGCTGGCCCCGGCCTGCATGTACCAGCAGGCCGAGTGCCATTACGCCGCCGGAGACTTCGCGGCCGCGGCCGAGGACTACCAGCGCCTGCTCAACCGCCTGCCCGACCATCCGCTGGCGCCCTCGGCGCGCTACTCCATCGCCTGGTGCCATTTTGAGCTGCAAGATTGGCGCAAGGCCGCCGAGACCTTCTACAGCTTCACCCTGGAGCACAAGGACCATGAGCTGGCGCCCTGGGCCAAGTACCTGACCGGCGTGTGCCTGGCTCGGCTGGGCGACCTGGACGGCGCCGAGGCCGCCTATCAGCGCACCGTGCGCGACTATCCCGGCAGCGAGGTGGTGGACCGCGCGGTCTACGCCCTGGCCTGGGTCGCGCTCAAGCGCGGGGATGGCACCGGCGCGGTGGAGCACTTCAGCCTCTTCATCAAGGACTTCCCGCAGAGCAGCCTGGTGCCCTCGGCGCTCTTCCTCTCCGGCGATGCGCTCTACCGCATGGAGCGCTATGCCGCGGCCCGCGATGCCTACCAGCGCCTGCTGGCCCTGGCGCCGCTCAATCCCCTGGCCGAGGAGGCTTCCTTCCTCTCGGCGGCCTGCAGCCAGGCCCAGCTGGACTATGGCCAGGCGCTCACCGGCTACCGCGATTTCCTGGCAAGCCATCCGGGCGGCGCCCTGGCCCCGCGGGCCCGGCTCTATGCCGCCGACTGCCTCTACGCCCTGGGCCGGCGCGCGGACGCGGCCAAGGCCTACCGCGACCTGGCTGCCGGGCCGGGCGTGCCGGACGAGCTGCTGGCCTCGGCGGCCTCGGGCCTGGCCTGGTGCGCCTTTGCCGCCGGCGACTTCGGCCTGGCCAGCCAGCGCTGGCTGGACCTGGCCAGCCGCTGGCCCAAGAGCGCCGAAGCGCCGCAGGCCTGCCTGCACGCCGGCGATGCCCTCTACAACCAGGGGCAGTACGCCAAGGCCCTGGATTCCTACCGCCGCGTGGCCCGCGACTGGCCCTCGGCCGCCTGCCTTCAGGAGAGCCATTACCAGGCCGGCTGGGCCTGCTACCGCCTCAAGGACTTCGACCAGGCCTATGGCGAGTGGGGCCTGGCCGCCAGCGCGGCCCATGACGATGCGGAGGCGGCCCAGGCCCGCTATTGGATGGCTTGGGCCATGTTCCGCAAGGGCCAGTTCAGCCAGGCCGCCGCCGACTTCGCCCAGGTGGCGGAGAAGCATGGCAAGAGCCACCTGGCGCCGGAGGCCGCCCTGCGCGTGGGCGATGCCTGGTACAATGCCGGCCAGTTCGAGAAGGCCCGCCAGGCCTACCAGGCCATGGTGGACAAGTACCCAGACCATCCCGGCGCCGCATCCGCGCTCTACGGCATCCAGTGGTGCTACTACAGCCTGGGCCAGGATGACGCCGCGGTGGAGGCCTCGCGCGCCTTTGTGGCCAAGTACAAGGGGTCCACCTTTGCCCCGGACGTGCAGTACCGCATCGCCGAGCACTACCTGCGCGTCAAGGATTACGCCCAGGCCGAGCGCGAGTTTGACGCGCTCAAGAGCCAGTACCCCAAGAGCGCCCTCAACCTGCCGGCCCTCTACTGGCGCGGCATGGCCCGCTTCAAGGCCCTCAAGCTGAACGAGGCCATCTCCGACTGGAAGGGGCTGCTGGACGCCGACCCCAAGCACAACCTGGCGCCCCGCGCCTGCTTTCAGGTGGGCATGGCCTACTACCGCCTGCAGGAGTACGGCCACGCGCTGGACGCCTTCCACCAGGTGCTGGCCGACTACGGCGACACGCCCGAGGTGGCGGCCGACGCCCAGTTCAACATCGGCATGACCTACAAGCGGCTCAACCAGGCCGAGGACGCCATGGCGGCCTACCGCGCCACCATCGCCAAGTATCCCGACAGCCCGCTGGCCGACAAGGCCCGCATCCGCATCGGCTACATCTATGAGGACGCCCGCCAGTATCCCGAGGCCATCAAGGCCTACCAGGAGCTGGCGGCCCGCAACAGCGGCGATTTGAGCGCCGAGGCCCAGTACCTGGTGGGCGACTGCCACCTGGAGCAGAAGCGGGTGGGCGAGGCCATGGATGCCTACCAGCTGGTGGTGGACCGCTTCGCCAGCCAGCCGGCCTGGGTGGCCACGGCCCTGGCGCGCCTGGGCGAGCTGTATGAGAGCACTGGCCAGCCCAGCAAGGCCCGCCTGGCCTACCAGCGCATCGTGAGCATGGGCGGCGACCCTTCCTGGAGCGCCTCGGCCAAGCAGCGCCTGGGGCTGCTGGACCAGCGCCTGGGCCCTGAGCCCACGCCGGCCAAGGCCAAGAAGGCGGCCAAAGCCAAGGCCAAGCAGAAGAAGGGCAAGGCCAAGCCCAAGGCCAAGAAGAAGGCCCAGCCCAGCCCGGCCCAAGGAGCCCAGCCATGAACCTGCGCCGATTTTGCCTGATGCTGGCCCTGGGGCTGGCCGCGGTCCCGGCTTGGGCCTCCAAGGAGGAGCTGGCGGGCGAGACCGAGACCGCCCAGCCCATGGTGCGGCCCACCGAGGCGGTGGCTGGCGATGAGGAGGGCCCGGTGGCCTTGAGCCGCAGCGCCCAAGCCCCCACCTTCAAGATGCCCGAGGTGGTCATCATCGGGGAAGGGGAGGCCAAGGCGCTCACCGACCGCGGCGACGCGCGGGCCAAGGTGGACACCATGGGCGGCATCCAGGCCTCGCCCGGCGAGCAGGGCGCCAGCAAGCAGCAGGCCGGCGCCGAGGGCAGCAAGCAGGCCCTGGGCGATGTCTCGCGCACCGCGGTGCCCAGCTACGGGCAGGCCACGCTGGAATACGGGCTGGCCAACACCAGCCTGGCCGAGCTCTTCTATGGCCGCCAGTGGGGCGATGCCAGCGGCCAGCTGGAGGCGGCCTGGCATGGCAGCGACGGCGCCCGGCTGGACAGCCCGGCGGGCAAAGGGTTGCTGCCCTGGCGCGACGACTGGCGCGTGGCCGGCCGCGGCGATGCCCTGGTGGCCGGGCACCAGCTGCTCTCGGCCCAGGTCGCGGGCGACGGCCGCGACTATGCCTCCACCTACCTGGATGACGGCCAGGGCCGCCTCTCGCGCAGCCGCCTGCTGGGCAGCCTGGACTGGGAGGGCCCGCTGGGCGGGGGCGTGCGCCAAGACCTGAGCCTGGGCGCGGCCCGCAGCCAGCAGCGGATGCCCGGCCTGGGCACCGCCTTTACCGAGGCCGGCGGCCGCCTGCATGGGCTGTGGGAGAGGGCCGTGGACACGCCCCTGGCCCCGCTGGACCTGGGCCTGGAGGCCGGCTATGGCGGCTGGAGCCAATCTGGCAGCCTGGGCAGCCGCGGCCTGAGCCAGGCCCTGCTGGGCCTGGGCGCGGGCTTTGAGCCCCTGCCCGGCTCCCGCTTCCGCGTGGGGGTGAAGCTGCAGAGCGATGGCGACAGCGCGGCCCGCAGCACGGTGGCCCTGCCGCAGGCATCTTGGGAGCAGCGCCTGGGTGCCAGCCTGGGGGCCTTCGCCCGCTTTGAGCCCGGCCAGAGCCTGCCCCTGCTGAGCGAGGATGCCCTCTTTTGCGAGGCGCCGGTGATGCCCAGCCCCAGCCTCAGGGCCCAGCACGACGCCCTCAACCTGGCGGCGGGCCTGCGGGCCGCGCCGGGCCTGGGCATCTCCGCCGAGCTCTCGGCCTATGACCGCCAGGTGATGGACGCCGTGGTCTGGGATGACCCATCCGGCAAGGGCGTTTGGAGCCAGGTCAACGCGGGCCAGCTCGAGTTCCAGGGCCTGCTGCTCAAGGCCGAGGCCGAGGGGCCCTGGGGGCTGAAGGCCGGGCTCACTGCCCGCGCCGAGCGCTCCAGCGATGACACCGCGCCCAGCCGCCATGTGCCCTTCCATCCTGAGGCCAGCGGCCGGCTGGACCTGGCCGGCGCCTACGGGCCCTGGCAGCCCTCGCTGGCGCTGGACTATGAGGGCGCGCGCTGGATGCAGCAGGTGGGCGGCCCGCAGCTGGACCCCTACGCGGGCCTGGGCCTGCGCCTGGCCTATGCCTTCAGCCCGGCCTGGCTCTTCTTCATCGAGGGCCGCAACCTCTGCAATATGGCGGTGCAAGAGTTCGAAGGCGGGCCCGATGCCCGGCCCATGGTGGGCCTGGGCGCCACCCTGCGTTTTCACTGACAACCCACAGCCCGGACGGGAGGATCCATGTTCCAGGACCAGAACCTATGGCAGTTGATCATCAAGGGCGGCCCCATCATGATGGTGCTGGCCGCCTGCTCCATCTTGAGCTGGGCCTTCATCCTTGAGCGCGGCCTGCGCTACTGGAAGGCCACGCGCGGCAGCGAGCGGTTGAGCGCCCGGGTGGCCAAGCTGGCCCGGGCAGGCAAGCTGAACGATGCCATGGAGCTGGCCCAGGCCGAGGAGGGCTGCGTGGCCGAGGTGCTGAAGGCCGGCCTGGCCCACGGCAGCCGCGACCGCGCCGCGCTCTCCGATGCCATGGAGCGCCGCGCCGCCGAGCAGGTGATGGACTTGGAGTCGCGCATCGGCGTGCTGGGCACCCTGGCCAGCGTGGCCCCCTACATCGGCCTCTTTGGCACGGTGATGGGCATCATCAGCGCCTTCCGCGCCCTGGCGGAGAGCCATGAGGCCGGGGCCGCGGTGGTCTCGGCCGGCATCGCCGAGGCCCTGGTGGCCACCGCCGCCGGCCTCTTCGTGGCCGTGCCCTCGGCCATCGCCTACAATGCCTATGCCCGCAAGGCCGCCAACCTCGACACCCGCATGGCCCTGGCCTCCAGCGAGCTGGTGGAGGCCCTGGCCGACCGCGGCAAGGAGGCCAAGGATGTGGAAGCCTAAGCACCGCCGCGTGGTGAGCGCGGAGATCAACATGGTGCCTTTCACGGACGTGGTGCTGGTGCTGCTGGTCATCTTCATGGTGACCACCCCGCTCATCGTGCAGGGGCAGATCCACGTGCGGCTGCCCAAGGCCTCCACCCAGGGGGCCGAGGCCCTGCCGCCGGTGACGGTCACCGTCACCAGCGAGGGGCGGCTCTTCATCCGCGACCAGGAGGTGATGCTGGACCAGCTCACCGCCCTGCTCAAGGACGCCATGGGCAAGCAGGGCGAGAAGGCGGTCATCATCAACGCCGACCGGGCGGCCCTGCACGGCCGGGTGGTGCAGGTGCTGGACGCGGCCAAGGCCGCGGGCGCCGAGCGCCTGGGCATAGCCACCGACCAGGGCAAATGATGCGCGGAGCGCGGCCTTGACCAGCCTCAAAGACACCCTCTTCCTGGCCATCAGCCTGGGGCTGCACGCCCTGCTGCTGCTGCTCACCTTTGGCATGGCCCACCCGGCGGCCCCGCCCCAGGTGGCCATCCTCTCGGTGGAGACCGTCAGCGGCGCGACGCCGCGCGGCGAGGGCAGCGGCGCGCCCGGCGAGAAGAAGGCCATCACCGATGCGCCGGCCAACCCCCAGCCGGTGCCGGGCAGCTTCAAGCTCAACCCCGCGGAGATGCCGCGCCAGAAGCAGGCCAAGAAGGCGGCCTCCCGCTCCAAGGTGAAGGTGCGCCAGGCGCCCAGCCTGGACCAGCTGGCCCAAGAGCACGCCCAGATGCCCATCGGCCTGCAGCCGCGCAGCGACCACGACAGCGAGGACCTGAGCGAGGGCGGCATGGGCGAGGGCCGGCAGGCCGGCGCGCCGGGCGGCCAGCCCCAGGTCTCGGGCCCCATCGGCGGCCGCGGCTTCAGGCCCATCGACTGGAACTTCCCCCACCAGCTGCCCGAGGAGAGCACGCTGCGCCTGGCCATCACCGTGGCGCCCAACGGGCTGGTGAAGAGCGCGCGCCTGCTGCAGGCCTCGGGCTATGCCGACATCGACCAGAACGCGGTGAGCCGCGCCAAGGACCTCATCTTCGACCCCCTGCCGGCTGGCAGCGAGCAGGTGGACACCGAGGGCATCTTGAGCTTCAACTTCCAATTCAACCGCTGAGGTGAAAATGGGCGAAAGGCCTGATGGGCGAAGCGCGGACCAGATGAGGCCGGTGAAGGTCTCCCGGCGCTATCTCAAGGGGGTGGCGGGCTCGGTGCTCATCGAATTCGGCGACACCAAGGTGCTGTGCGCCGCCACCGTGGACGAGGCCGTGCCGCCCTTCCTCAAGGGCCGCGGCGAGGGCTGGATCACCGCCGAGTACGCCATGCTGCCCCGCAGCTCGGCCCAGCGCATCCCCCGCGAGAGCGCCAAGGGCAAGCTCTCGGGCCGCACCCACGAGATCATGCGCCTGGTGGGCCGCAGCCTGCGCGCGGTGCTCGACATGAAGGCCCTGGGCGAGCGCACCGTGCTCATCGACTGCGACGTCATCCAGGCCGATGGCGGCACCCGCACCGCCAGCATCACCGGCGGCTTCATCGCCCTGGTGGACGCCCTGCGCCCGCTGGTGGCCGACGGCCGGCTCAAGGCCCTGCCGCTCAAGGACCAGGT
>CAYXCT010000016.1:0-19223 GCA_964463435.1 uncultured bacterium
CCTGCTGGCAGACGCGGGCAGCATGCATGACAGCCGCTGGCTGCAGGCGGTCATCACCCGCTAGGGCAGGGAAGAGGAAAAAAAGAAGAGCCCGCCGGGCACGGCGGGCTCTTCTGCATTTAGGGCGATCAGGTCAGCGGCTGGGGGCCAGGGCTGCCAAGGCCCAGCGGATGCGGTCTTTGATGGCCTCATCCCCGTACATCTCGGATTTGCGATGCTCTAGGACTGCCTCATCGCGGAGCAGGGAAGCCATGCTCTTGTCCAGCATGGTGCCAGTGAGCACCAGGCTGGCCGTGGCGCCCACCAAGAAGTAGGCTTGGCGCTCCGGCGGGTCAGGCCGCAGGCTGCCATTGGCCTGGCAGGCTTTGATCAGCTGGATGAAGACCTGGTTGTTGGTGAGCGTCTTCTCGCCCAGGAACTCGGCAGATGGGGCGAAGCCCACCAGGCTGTCCTTGAGCAGGGCCACCACCACCTGGCGGTTGTCGCGCATGAAAAGGGAATAATTCAGCAGGGATTGCTCAAGCTGCTTGAGCGGGGTCTCCTGCTGGGCGGCTTCTGCTGTCAGACGGCTGAAAAAATCCTCATAGCCAGCTTGCAAAACACGCCGTGCAAAGGCTTCCTTGCTCTTGAAATGGTAATGGAACAGCCCCAGATTCACCTTGGCCCGCTTGACCACCTGGCGTACGGTCAATCCTGAGATGCCGGTCTCTGAGATGAGCTCGAGGCCAGCTTGGATCATCAACTTGTCTACATTTGATGGCGGACGGGGCATGGATGCTCTCCTTTGAGCGCAGGGGCGGAGATAGCCGGGAATGTGCCTTGAAATATGGGAATTATCGCGCGCTTCATGCGTCTATTGTCAATAGGGAGAGTCTGTTCAAGTTCTGGCAGACGGCGGCAATTGGACACTTGCTCTACGCATTTTGACCAATTAAGGGTTTGGTCAGCCAAGCGTTTACACCCCAAGTACCATGTGATACTTTACAAGATATCAATGCCTTTATCAAATAGGCATTTTTAGGTTCAAGCCCATTGAGAGGGGATTGGGGCTTGAAATGGCCAGGGCGGGCTCTTGACCTTGACGACCTTCCTCAGTTTGAAACACGCGCGCTTCCTGCTGGCCGCCCTGTTGCTCTGCGGCCCGGCCTGGTCTGCCACGCGCACCATCGTCCCTGGCTCTGCGGCGCTGCAGGCCGGGGGCGGCATCCTTTTGCCTGGTGACAGCCCCACCGCCACTCCCACGCCGACAGCCCTGGGCGAGGGCACTGCCACCTTCAGCCCCACGCCGGGCGATACGCCGGCCGCCAGCTCTGCAGGCTCAGAGCCCCTGCTTCCGCCGCCGCCGCCGCCAGCTGAGCTGCTGGTGCGCATGGCCGGCCCGCAGGCGGTCAGCGCCGAGGCCGCGGCCGCCCTCAGCTTCACGGCGGACGGCTCGCCCTTGCCCCCCACCTTCTTGACCGCCATCGCCGACAGCGGGGCCGTGGTGCTGTCCTGGGACTCGGCGCATGGCCCCCAGCCCATCTCTGGCTACCTGGTCTATCGCGCCACCTATCCTGGCAGCCGGCCGGCCGGGAGCATCAACAAGGCTCCCATCAGCGGCTTCAGCTTTGTGGACAATGCGGAGAACAGCAAGCTGCCGCCCCACAACCGGACGGAGTACTGGTACCGCGTGCGGGCCTACGACACGGACGAGCGCCTCTCGGACCTGTCGGCCGAGGTCTCGGCCACGCCCAGCGGGCCGCTGATGCCGCCCTCCGGCGCCAAGGCCCAAGCGGGCGATGGCGCCGCCAGGCTGTCATGGAGCCCTCCCGCCTCCACCGGCGAGCACGAGCTCTCCGCCACCCTGGTCTATCGCGGGGACGACATCGGCAAGTATGCGCCGGAGCCGGTGACGCGGCTGGCCGCGGAGGAGCTGGCCTGGGAGGACACGGGCCTGAAGAACGGCGCCACCTACCACTATGCGCTGCGCTCGCTGGATGCCGTGGGCAGCACCAGCCCTGCCAGCGCCGACCTGGAAGCCAGCCCCCTGCACCCGGCCGCGGCGCCGCAGGGGCTCACCACCATCGGCCTGGCCGAGGACCTCATCAAGCTGAAGTGGCAGCCCAGCACCGGCAATGGCACCTACGCGGTGGCCGGCTACAACGTGTACCGCAGCCTGACCGACACGGCCGACTTGAGCCTGCCGCCGGTGAACAAGGTGCTGGTGCCGGAGGGCGGCTATTACGAGGACGGCAGCGAGTACAGCGTGGCGCCGCCCAAGAAGGGGACCACCTACTACTACTATGTGGCCCCGGTGGACGAGAAGGGCAACCTGGGCAAGCCCAGCGACCCGGTCAAGGGGCAGAGCATCGACTCGCTCAACACGCTCAGCCTGGGCACCTATGACATCGCCTCGGCCCAGAGCAGCCTGGGCATCAACGGCCGCAAGTGGATCACCTTTGGCTACACCTGGCAGCTGGATGGCCAGCCCACGGCCAGCCTGGCGCCCTCGGGCATGAGCAAGGGCCTCACCCTGGACCAGCAGCTGCAGGTGCGCCTGCAGGGCCAGGTGGGCCGCAAGATCGTGGTGGACGTGGACTACGACGACAAGACCGAGGACAAGCGCAAGATCAGCATCATCTACAAGGGCGACCGCGACGAGATCGTGGAGGACGCCAGCTTCGGCGACATCAACCTGGACCTGGGCCACACCGAGTTCGTCAACTACCAGAAGAGCCTCTTCGGCTTCATGGTCAAGCTGCGCAGCCCGGACAACCGCCTGCGCATCACCGGCATCGGCGCCCAGACCAAGGGCATCACCGAGACCAAGCGCTTTGTGGGCAGCATGGCGCCGGACATGACCGGCAATGTGCGCGGCCGCGACATCTTGGACAGCTCCTTCCCGGCCTACCGCTACTATTACCTGACCAAGCGCATCGGCTCCGGCCAGCTTTTGAACGGGCTGAACAGCATCATCGCCAGCTCGGTGAGCATCTGGGTGGACCGCCAGAGCTCAGCAGACCGCAACAGCGGCACCGCAACCTTTTCAAAGCCCACGGGCCTGTATGCCTTCATCCCCCTGCATGCCGGCATCGATTACACCGTGAACGTCTACACCGGCGTGGTCACCTTCAACACGCCCCTGGCCGCCAACTACACCATCATGGTGGCCTACGCCATCCAAGGGCCTAATGGAGCCCCATTGGCCGGCACCACTGTGGGCTATAACCAGCCATTCAACTCCAGCGACAGCCAAGCCGCGCTCAACAATATGCTCGATTTCCAAGAGGCCAACCTTAAATCAGACCAATATGGCTACACCAGCTCGGCCGCACACCTCATCCAGGACGGCTCGCATTCAACGGCTTACGACCAGCACATGCTCTGCCAGTATTATGACCTGGGCAATCGCAACATCCTGGACCCCAAGGTGGACCCGGATTTCAGGCTCAGCATCGTGGACAGCAAGAACAACAGCACCTTGCTGCCTCCGCCCACGGATCCCAGCTCTGCCCTCACCTATGTCATCGACCCGGTGCTGGGCCTGCTTGAATTCGTGGCACCCTATCCCTTCCAGTTGAATGCTGAGCAGCCCACCACCTTCCAGAGCAATGTCCAGCTCCAGTCCATCTATAGCACCGGCATACAGACTGGCAATGCCGATGCCTATCGCCAGCCTCCGCAGAGCAATTACCACATCCATGTGGAGTACAAGTACCATGTGACCAGCTACAACCTGCATTTCGGAATCATCCGCGGCTCTGAGGTCATCCGCCTGGATGGCAGGCGCTTGTCGCGCGACGTGGATTACAGCCTGGATTATGACAGCGGCATCCTGCTCTTCATCAATCCCGACCTGGTCAAGGACAGCTCGGTGGTGGAAGCCACCTATGAGTATTCCCAGGTGGGCGGCCAGTACACCAGCAATGTGTTCGGCGGCCGGGCTGAATATGACCTGAATGCCAACAAGAGCCTGACCGTGGGCAGCAGCTATCTCTTCAACGGCGGCCAGACCCCGCTCACCATCCCGGATGTGCGCTCCGCGCCCAGCAACTTGAGCCTGCTGGACGCGGATGTCAAAGCCACGGTGTCCAAGAAGAGCGTCAACGAGGTGCTGCGCCAGCTCACGGGCATCGACAACATCGATGTGCCGCTGGAGGTGACCAGCTTCAAGGCCGAAGTGGCCCATTCCTGGCTGGACACCAACACCTACACGGTGAATGGCGAGAACGGGGTGGCCATGGTGGATGACTTTGAGAGCGTGGAGAACATCGTCTCCACCTCGGTCAATCCCCAGTCCTGGTTCCCATCCTCCATACCCCAGGCCATCAGGGCTGAGGAACAGACCGGGTTGAACTATGAGAGCATGGATCAGGTCTATTCAGAGCGCCGCTTCAGCTACCTCACCACGGACACGGCCCAGGGACATGACACCAACAGCAACGCCAACAACATCAATGGCACCACCACCAGCCTGGAGAACATGCTGGAGATCGACTACAGCGGCTTCGGCGATGCCAATGCCTGGGATTCCTTCTGGACCTCCATCTCCCACCAGGGCGAGTCGCTGAGCACCTATGACACCCTGGAGGTGTGGGTCAAGGTCAACAGCCCAGTCGTCATGCATTTTGAGCTGGGCGTCATCGACGATGACGTGGTGGACACCGGGATCTATTCCACGGAGAGCACCACCGGCTATTTGGCGGCTGGCCAGGACAGCGGCCTGCCCGGCTACAAGGTGCACTACCCCAATTCGCCCGGCACTTATTGGGGCGCGGGCAACAACATCATCAACCAGGATGACATTGATGGGGCGGGCGTGCTGAGCACGAGCTATGGCTATTACCACTATTCCCGCGAGGTGCAGGCCGTGTCCTCCAACAATGGCTTCACGCGCCTGGACATCCCCTTGAGCGCCTTCAACCCGGCTTACACTGGCGATTCAACCCAGGGGCTCTATTCCAATTTGGGGGCGCTCGGCACGACCCCTGGAGCCTCCAATTTTTTGGCCCTGGTGAAGCATGCCCGGGTCTGGTTCACGGTGCCGGCGGGCGCGCCCGCCGCCGGCAAGATCATCGTCGAGAGCATCCAGGTGCTGGGCGACAAATGGCAGGTGCAGCCTAGCGTTGGCGGCTCCGACGCCCTGGGCCAGACCGTGACCGCGGTGGATTCCAGCAAGTTCTCGGTGGCGGCCATCAACCGCTACACCAATTCCTCCTACCCGCCCAACCAGACCTTCATCAGCCAGCAGCAGAATGCCGACACCAGCCGCGAGCAGTCCCTGGATGTCTTCAGCGCCATGACCGCCAGTGACCGCGTGGCCAGCGGCGCGGAGGCCGGCGACCCGCTGTATGAGGCGGTGCGCATCTTGACCACCGGCACGGCGCTGGATTTCAGCCCCTATGCCAACATGAAGATGGACATCTACAAGCCCCAGGCCACCCAGCCTGGCGAGGTGCTGTTCCTGCGCCTGGGCAACGACACCAACACCTGCTACCAGTACAATTTCTTGCTGGACAATGTGCCGGTGGGCCGCTGGACCACGGTGACGGTGGCCATGGACGGCTCGGACGGCCATCGCGTGGCGCGCGGCAGCCCCTTTTTGCGCTATGTCTCCGAGGCCATCATCGGCGAGATCAACCCCAATGCCACCTCGCCGGGTGAGCACATCTACTTGGACAACCTGCGGCTCACGGATGCCAAGGCCCGGGAGGGCACGGCCTACATGCAGAGCGCCGACATCAAGGTGTTCGAGGGCAAGGTCAATGTGCATGAGAGCTACCGCGATGTCGGCAGCGACTTCGTGCAGATGGACCAGCAGGCTGACCCGCCCAAGCAGCACAGCCAGGTGCTGGCTTTGAGCGCCGACGCGGCCCTGTCGCCCAAGCTGCAGGTCAGCGGCGGCTACACCCATTCCGCGTCCTTCGTGGACCCGGCGCAGCAGAACGACCCCGGCTACAGCAACAGCTACAGCTCCCCCAACACCACCAGCCAGGCCAGCAACGGCCGGGTCGCCTACACGGGCATCAGCGGGCTGAATGTTGGCGTCAATGGCGCCTACAGCCAGACCCGCAACCAGTACCTGGCGCCTTATGTGGCTGACCAGCGCAGCGCCTACAACATGAACTATCCTGACATGGACCCCAGCAACACCCAGACCCAGTTCAATGTGGCGCCCCAGGTCAGCTACACCACCCCCAAGCTCTGGCCCGTGCTGCTGCACGGCGAGAGCCTGGCGGCCAGCCTCAACTATTCGGAGAGCAGCACCAACTATGACGGCAGCACGGACACCAACACGCCCTATTACGACCAGGTGCTGAAGACGCGGCTGCAGGCCTACCGCTACAGCGGCGCCTACCAGCTCTACTTCCCGGGCATCAACTTGAGCCCCAGCGTCAGCTATTCCAAGCAGGACGCCCTGGGCAGCCTGCCGGCCGCCAGCGTCAACCAGCCCTACTATGAGCTGGGCCCGGGCAACACCCTGGACCGCTGGGTGCCGCAGACCGAGGCCTTGAACCCCACCCTGGTGCTGGACATGCCGGCCATCAAGGACCTGGCGCCCAAGGTCAGCTACAACTTCACCAACACGCGCAGCTACATCAACAACACCCTCATCACCAACGGCTCGCTGGAGGCGGTGGCCAGCCTCAAGCTGGGGGAGCTGCTGCACGTGGCCGCCATCCCGCCCCTCAACCTCAGCCAGCGCTGGACCGTGGCCTCCACCTTCGACAACACCGTGCCTGACCAGGTGGATCCCAGCCTCTCCACCACCGACCGCATGGCCCAGCGCCAGAGCTTCTGGCAGGGCACCTGGTGGGTGCGCATCGAGAACTGGCGCATGGGCGAGAACACCAGCGACCCCAACAACATAGAGAACGCCGCTACCAGCGCCAGCCGCCACAGCGAGAGCAGCGTCAACACCACCTTCAGCGCCACCCTGCCGGGCCTGGATTGGAAGGCATCCTTCAGCCCGCGCTTCGGCTATAATGTGAACCGCGACATGACCCAGCGCGGATACCCCACCACCGGCAACCAGATGACCGCCGGCACGGGCATGAATGTGGACAAGCCGAGGATGCTCTTCAACGACTTCTTCCATCCCACCAGCCTGAACCTGAGCTATGACTACGGCTGGAACGATTCCCTCGATCAGACCAACACCCTGGTCAGCAACAAGACCAGCCACAGCTACCACTGGACCCAGGCCAACAAGCCCACCGACAACCTGGCCCTCACCTTCGACGTGGGTGGCAGCAACAGCTGGGCCACCGCCTTTTACGCGCAGGGCGGCACCACCGGCACCGCCGCTGCCCAGACCAATGACAACCTGATCAGCGCGGCCATCAAGACCAGCTACAACCTGCTGCTCAACCAGAACTACAAGATGTGGGATGTCTGGCCCTTCTATGGGCGGGTGCTCAAGCTCACCCAGCGCTTCCAGCTGGACAACAACTTCACCTACACCCTGCATGACACGTTCAGCGACATCGCGGCATCCCAGCTGGACACCATGCTCTACAGCATCACCAACAACATCTCCTACAACCTGCTCACCAATGTGAAGGGCAACCTGGGGCTGCAATGGGACTGGTACAACAACATCCTGGCCCCGGGCTTGAGCTACAAGGCGATCACCATCAAACTGGGCTTGGACGCCAATTTCTGACGCCCATCTCTCCGCTGTGGGGGCCTTTTTGCGCCGCATCATCTTCATCCTGAGCCTGCTGCTGGCTGGCCGAGCCTGGGCAGGCGACCCGGGCGCCCCGGTTGTGGTGTCAGCCGTCACCTTGGCCGGCGGCAAGGGCAGCCTGGTCTTCGATGCGCCGGCCCAGCAGGTGGACACCCTGGTGGGCTATGCCATCTGGCGCAGCGATGCTGGCGGCGCCTGGTGGCGGGCGGGGCAGCTTTCCTACACGGCCGCCGTGCTGGAATGGTCCGACACCCTGCCGGCGCAATGCGGCGCGGCCAGCCTGGCCTATAAGGTGCAGAGCATCGGAAAATCCAACCCCAATGGTGACTTTAGCGCGGCGGACAGCCTGGATGTGCCCTGCGCCCCAGCGGGCCTGGCCTTTGCCGCCATCTCCGGCGATGGCAGCCATGTGGCCGCGGGCTTTCCCGCGGGCCTTGCCCTTGGCACCCAGGTGGGCATGGCCTTAAGCCCCAGCGCCGCGCCCCTGGCCTTTGCCACTGCCAGCCGGCCCTGGCTCACGCTCACCGCTTCGTGCGGATCTTACCTGACCCTCACTGCTTGGGCCATGAACGGGGCAGGGAACCTGGGCCTGCCGCTCACGGCCACGGCCTGGTCCGCGCCCTGTGCGCCGGCCTTCACGGCACAGGCCGTGAACAGCCAGGGCCGCCTCAGCCTGGCTTGGAGCCTAGCCAGCCCGGCTCGCCAGGCCCAGCTTTGGCGCTCGACCAGCCCCGGCATGGCGGGCGCTTCCCTGGTGGTCACCAGCACGGCGGCAGGGGCTTATCTCAGCCCGGCGCTGGACCCCGCATCGCCCTCCTACTGGGCCCTCTCCGGCGTGGATGGCTTTGGCAACAGCTCTGCCGCGTCTGCCTGGTCCCTGGACCTGCCGCCCGCGCCCGCGCTAAGCGTGGCCTCCAGCTTGGGCCAGGCCGAGCTGAGCTGGCTCACGGCCACGGCCGTGGCCAATGTCACCGGCTACCGCGTCTACCGCTACCAGCTGGGCGGGTCCACGGTGACCGCGGATGTGGGCGGCGTGACCCTCACCACCCAGTCCCTGCCTGCCGGCGGCAGCTACCTCTACAGCCTGGCCTGGCTGGCTGGCGGCCTGCAGGGCCCCCTCAGCCTGACCCAATCTGCCTACAGCGGGCTGGCCTCGCCCAGCATCTCCACCCGCAGCCTGGACCCCTTGTCGGGGCAGCTTTCCCTGACCGTGGACCCGGTCGCCTCCGCCTACCCTGTCACCTACAGCCTGGCCGTGCAGGGCAGCGCCTCCCAGCCCCTGCTGACCACCCAGACCAGCATGGCCCTGCCGCTTTCGGCCTTTGCCCCGGCCGCCACCTCCGGCACCAGCAGCAGCTTCAGCCTGCTGCTCTCTGCCTGGGATGACCATGGCCGCCAGAGCCTGACCAGCACCGCCTCCTTCACCCTGCTGCCCGCGCCCACGGGCCTGAGCGCCAGCGCAGGCAATTCGCGCGTGGCCCTGTCCTGGGACGCGGTGCCCGGCGCCACGGGCTATGCCGTGTACCGCGGCACCTTTGCCAGCATCGCCGCCTCATCAGACACCAGCACCGGCTATGGCGCCAGCCTGGCCCTGGTGACCCAGCCAGGTTACATCGACAGCGCGGCCTACAATGGCATGACTTACGGCTATGGCGTGGCCAGCCTGGGCCCCGAGGGCCTCACAGGCCTGCTCAGCAGCAAGGCTGGCGGCCTGCAGCCGGGCTTGGCTCCTGGCGTGCCCTCGCACATGGTCATGACCTGCGACCCGGCGCCCCTGAGCGGCCCGCCTTCTATCACCCTCTATTGGTCGCCGGCTTCGCCCGGCAGCCAGCCCATCTCCTCTTATCAGATTTGGCGCTCCACCTCTGGCCAGCCTGCCATCACCGATGCGGCCTGGGGCCAGGTCTATGCCCAGGACGCCGCGGTCACCAGCACGCCCGCGGCCTGGGTCGCGCCCGGATACCCGGGCGGCGCCCTCTACCTGTCAGACACCACCGTGGCCTATGGTCAGAGCTATTATTACTCCTTGGCCGCTCAGGACACGGCGGGCCGGTCCACAGGCCAGGCCGGCTTTGTCACCCAGGCCACCGCCAGCCAAACCGCCTCTCCCAGCCAGCCTGTGACCCTCTCCCTGCCGGCGCCCACCTCCACGGGCCAGGTGCTGTCCAATGGCGTGCTGCTGACCTGGGCTGAGCCCAGCAACAGCTCTTATCCCGTGACCGCCACGCTCATCCAGAGGGCCTACCAGTCGGACATGGTTTTCCAGGCCCTGACCACCACGGCTTACAGCTATTATCTCGACCCCTTGGGCGCCGCTGGCAACAGCTTGACCGCGGCTTACATCTACCATTTCCAGAGCCAGGACAGCCTGGGCCATGTGGGCAGCGATGTCTCCAGCTACACGCAGACCTTGCCCAGCCCCACCCGCACCACCACGCCCCAGCCGCCATCCGGCTTCACGGCCGCGAGCGCCGAGCAGCAGGGAAGCAAGGGCCTGCAGCTCTCCTGGCTGCCCAACCGGCCTTCGGACAGCCTGAGCGCCTACATGGTCTACATCGATGGCGCCTGGGCCCAGACCGTCACCGCCGCCTCTGTGCCCATGTCCACCTTTGTGCCCTTGAGCGCCACGGCCTACGGCTCCAGCGTGCTGGCCCAGCTGCAGGCCGTGGGCAGCCGCAGCAGCCTCTCCAGCACGGCCATGGTCTCTCCGCTGCTTCCGCCCGCGCCCGCGGGCTTGACCGCTTTGCCAACAGCCTACGCGGGCCTGGCAGGCATCCAGCTGGCGTGGAATGGCGTGTCCTCAGGCTGCGGGGTGACAGCCTATCAGGTGTACAGCTCTGCCAGCCCTTCGGTGGGGCCCAGCCAGGGCTTGCCGGTCACCCAGGTGGCTGCGCTGGCCTATGACGGACAAGTGACCTGGACCGACCTGTCTGCCTCAGGCACCCTGTACTACACAGTCACCATGCTGGGCGATGGCGAGGAAGGGCCTGCAGCGCTGACCGTTTCTGCCACGGCTCCTGGATTGCCGGAGCCGCCTGCCCTGGTGCAGGCCAGCAGCCTCACCTATACCTCGGGGGTCTACCTGCAGTGGCAGGACAGCGGGGACGGCCTGGCCAGCTCCTACCGCATCTGGTACGCCAGCTATGCCTTTGCCAGCGATGCCAGCATCGCGCCAGGGGCGCAGCTGGCCGCCATTGCGCCAGGCCCTTCCGCGCCCGGGCAGGCGCTGGGACTCACGCTCACCAGCGCGGCCTTTGGCGGGTCTTCCCTGCAGTGGTCCCTGGCCGTGGCTGCCAATTCCGCCAGCGGCGCTGGCCCGGCAGCGGATGCGGCGCCCTTCAGCGCCCAGGTGCTGCCTGCGCCTGCCAATTTCAGCGCATCGCCGGGCTATGACAGCGTCAGCGCCCAAGCGGACATCACCCTGGCCTGGAGCGCGCCCACCAGCGCCCCGGCTGCCACCGGCTATGTGGTGTACGACAGCGGCATGAACGCCCTCACCACCTTGGCCGGGGCCAGCGGCTCATTCCTCATAGACCCGGCGCCCCTCACCAATACTGCCCTCACCTATAGCCTGCAGCCTTGGGGCGCTGGCGCGGCGGCTTCGAGCTATGGCTGGGCGAGCGCCACGGCCGTGCCTGTCCTGCCCTTGCCAGCGCCGGTGCTGGTGCCGCCCTTGGCAGGGCAGGGGACCGTGCAGATCCTCTGGGAGCCCATCACGGGCCAGGGCCCGGTGCAGGGGTATTATGTCTACCAGGGCAGCGCCACCACCCCCACTACCCTCATCGCAACGCTGGGCCCCACGGCTGATGCCTATACTGCCACGGGATTGCAGGATGGCGCGAGCTATACCTGGCTGGTGGCCGGGTTCAACAGCGCGGGCCCTGGAGCGACCGCCTCGGAGAGCGCTTCTGCCAGCGCCACCCAGGGCCCCTTGGACCCCGCGGGCTTGACCGCCCAGAGCGGCTATTCCGGCTTGGTGGCCGTGGGCCTGCAATGGCAGGCTGCCGCGGATTGCCCGTCTTGCTCCTACAACATCTACCGCTCCACCAATTCAGCCGAGGACTTCAGCCAAGTCGCTTTGCTGGGCCAGGATAGCCCTCTCTTCGTGGCCCAGACCGGCCCTGCAGCGCTTTCAGCCCAGGACACGCTGGACCCCGCGATGGAGACCTCGCCGCTCTGCCCGGTGCAATACGCAATCACGGCCATGAGCATCACCGCCGAGACTTCCGACACCATCTATTATGTGGAATCTGACCCGGTCACCATCACGGCCCAGCTCTGGCACATGCCCCCGGTGGTGGCGCTGACTGCCCAGCCCGGCAGCTCGCGCGTGGACCTGGTGTGGCCGCCGGCCCAGGCTGGCACCTGGCCCCTGGCCAGCCAGCCCTACACCGTGTACCGCGCCACCAGCAGCAGCCTGGCCCTGGCTGAGGCAGCGGGCGCCTTGACAGCAACGGCCTTGAGCGCCTTCAGCGACACCACGGCCGCCAATGGAACCCCCTACACCTATTTCGTCACCCTCACGGATCTGATGGGCAACCAGGCCCAGGACGCGGGCCAGGCCACGGCTTCGCCTTCAGCTCCGCCCACGCAGCCCTCCCTGTTCACCATCGCGCCGGGCAACCGCAAGGTGACCCTCACCTGGCTGGCGGCTTACGGAGATTACCAGCAGGGCGCCACCTACAACGTCTATTTGGCCACCAGCGCGGGCGCTGCCTATGGCCCGCCCTGCATAACTGGCCAGGGCCCCAGCCTGGTCAGCAGCCAGAGCGGTGTCACCTTCTCGGTGGATTATCCCTCAGACACCACCGGCGCCTCGGCGCTGGTGGATCGCCAGCCTTATTGGTTCGCCCTGGCAGCCATCAACAAGAGCGGAGAGAGCCCGCGCACGGCCCCGGCCTTGCAGGCCATCCCCTTCGCGCCCCTGGCAGTGCCGCCAGCCCATCCTGGCTTGAGCGCCAGCCTGCTTCCCGGCGGCAAGTCGGTGCAGCTGGCCTGGGCCTGGGACAGCAGCGGCAACGTGGCCGATGCCACCAGCGGGCCGGGCGGCACGCCGGGCAATTACCCGCTCTCGGCCTTTGTGGTCTACCGCAGCCAGGATTCGGGCGGCACTTATCAGGTGCTGCTCACCATGACCGCTTCCGCTGATGGCAGCTACACCTGGCTGGACACCACCACGGCCTTTGGGGTGCATTACACCTACCGGGTGGCGCCCCTGGATTCCGCGGGCAATGTCGGCTTTGGCTACACCCTGGCAACGCTGGGCATCCCGGCCCCGGTGAACGCCTTGCTGCCGGACCACAACGCCTTTGACCCGGCCCATGGCGAGAAGGTGGTGCTCCGCTTCTCCCTGGTGCAGCCCGGCCATGTCAGCATCAAGGTCTATACCTTGCAGGGCCAGTACGTGGCTGATCCCGTGGAGGTGGATGTGAGCGGCGCCAGCAGCGGCACGCCGGTGCTCAACTCCAGCTTCACCTGGGATGGCCGCAATGCGGACGGCAAGAGCGTGGCCTCCGGCGTGTACCTGCTCAGGCTCACCAGCCCGGGCTTCAGCACCACCGGCAGGGTGGCAGTGATACGATGAGCAGGGCGCATTGACAAACCAGGCTTAAAAACCCTATAATCTGTTGCTTTTTTACATCAACGTTTTCCGAGGACGCCCCGCTTCATGAAGCGAACCACGACTGTCATCGTCATCACCCTGGCCCTCTCCCTGCTCTCGGTGTACTTCTTGTACCCGCAGTGGAGCCGGCTTGATTTCAGCAGCAAGCCCAACCTGAACTTAGGGCTGGACCTTCAGGGCGGCATGTACCTGAAGATGGAAGTGGACATGGACAAGGTGCCCAAGGGCCCGGATGGCAAGCCCCGCATCGCGCCGGCCGAGGCGGTGGACCGCGCCCTGGAGATCTTGCGCAACCGGGTGGACAGCCTGGGCGTGGCCGAGCCCGTGCTGCAGCGGGAAGGGGACCACAGCGTGGTGGTGCAGCTGCCAGGCCTCAAGGACCCTGAGCGGGCCGAGGCCATCATCGGCCAGACCGCCCAGCTGACCTTCAGCTTGGTCTCGGAGAGCGTCAAGCTCTCGGACCTGACCGATGCCAGCGGCAACACCGTGGCCTCCAAGATCCCCGACAGCGTGGTGGTGGTGGCGGGCAAGGAGGAGGAGGGCCGCCTGGTGCTGGAGAAGAACGTGCTGATGACTGGCGACAGCCTGGAGGACGCCAAGGTCGACTTCAGCTCGGACGCCCTGGGCAAGCCGGTGATCGCCTTCACCCTCACCCCTGAGGGCGGCAAGCGCTTCGCCGAGCTGACCAGCGAGAACGTGGGGCGCCGCCTGGCCATCGTGCTGGATGGCGTGGTGCAGAGCGCCCCGGTCATCAAGGGCCGCATCGGCCAGGGCCGCGGCATCATCGAGGGCAACTTCACGGCTGAGGATGCCAAGGACCTGGCCCTGGTGCTGCGCAGCGGCGCCCTGCCCGCCCCCCTCAAGATCGTCAACCGCTACGTGGTCGGGCCCAGCCTGGGCGCCGACACCATCCGCAAGGGCATGACCTCGGCGGTGGTGGGAACGCTGGTGGTGCTGCTCTACATCGCCTTCTACTACCGGGCCTCGGGCCTCATCGCCGACCTGGCGCTGCTCTTCAACCTGCTCTTCTTGATGGGCGCGCTGGCCAGCCTGCACGCCACCCTCACCCTGCCGGGCATCGCCGCCATCGTGCTCACCATGGGCATGTCGGTGGACTCCAACGTCATCATCTTCGAGCGCATCCGCGAGGAGATGCGGGCCGGCAAGACGGTGCGGGCCGCGGTGGACGCGGGCTACAGCCACGCATTCTGGACCATCTTCGACTCGCACATCACCTCGCTCATCACGGCCCTGGTGCTCTTCCAGTTCGGCACCGGCCCCATCAAGGGCTTTGCCGTGTCGCTCTCGCTGGGCGTGGCCATCAGCCTCTACACCGCGCTCTTCGTGTCCAAGGCGGTCTTTGACCTGCGCAAGACCCACGATAGCCTGAGCATCTGACCCTCAACCAACTTGCAAGAGGAACCATGTTCACCCTGATCCCCAAGAAGACCAGCATCGATTTCATCCGCCTCCGCTACATCGGCTTTGTCATCTCCTCCATCCTCATGCTGCTGGGCGTCATCGGCATCTGGCGCATCGCCACCGGCACCGCCAAGCTGGCCATCGACTTCAGCGGCGGAACCAACGTGACGGTGCTGCTGGAGAAGCCGGCCTCCACCGAGGAGCTGCGCAGCCTGCTCAAGGCCAGCTTCCCGGACGCGGATCTGCAGCAGGTGAAGGACCAGCCCCAGTACATGATCCGCATCCGCAAGGCCGCTGGCGACACCAGCGGCGCCGCCCGCCAGGTGGGCGACATCTTGAGCCGCGGGCTGGCGGGCAACAAGCTGCTGGAGACCAGCAGCGACGAGGTGGGCCCGGCGGTCTCGGGGCAGCTGCGCCAGAATGCCTTCTGGGCCGTGTTTTGGTCGCTGCTGGCCATCACCATCTACATCTGGTTCCGCTTCGACTTCCGCTTCAGCATCGGCGCCTTCGTGGCCACCATCCATGACGTGCTGGCGGTCACCGGCATCATGGTGCTGATGGGGCACGACTTCTCCCTGCTGGTGGTCACCGCGCTGCTCACCCTGGCCGGCTACAGCCTCACCGACACCGTGGTGGTCTTTGACCGCATCCGCGAGAACATGCGCCTGCACCGGAGCGACGGCTTCGCGGCCCTGGTCAATGCCAGCATCAATGAGACGCTCTCGCGCACCATCAACACCAGCATGACCGTGTTCCTGGTGGTGCTGGTGCTGTACCTCTACGGCGGCGAGGTGGTGCACGACTTCTCGCTGGCCCTGCTGATGGGGGTCATCGTGGGCACCTACTCTTCCATCTTTGTGGCCAGCCCCTTGGTGGTTGAATGGAACCTGCGCTCGCCCCAGAGGGGCTGAGAACGGCCCGCGCAAGCGCGCTGGGGGGCAGGCTGGCTCGCGCCGGCCTCCCCCTTTTCTTTTGCTGCGGCGCCCTGCTGGCGGCGGCCGGCTGCGGCCGGGGCCCGGCGCCCAAGCTGCTGAAGCCTCTGGCCTGCGCCCCCCAGCCCCTGGCCCTGGCTTTGGACGGGGATGCGGAGCGCCTGGCCGTGGCCTGCTCGCGCACCTCGGAGGTGCTGGTCTTTGAGCTGGGTTCTCCCGGCAAGGCGCCCCTGCGCCTGGCCACCCGGCCCCACCCTTGCGCGCTGCTCTTCAGCCCCGATGGCCAGCGGCTGGTGGTGGCCGAGGAGTGCGGCCCGGCCGCCAGCCTGGCTGTCTTCAAGATGCCGGATGGCCGCTTCGCCCGCCGCGTGCCCTGCCTGGCCCACCCGCGCTCCATGGCCTGGGCCGAGGACAGGGCCAAGCTCTATCTTTGCGCCGGGGATGAGGGCGTGGCTGTGCTCCGCGCCGGCGATTTCAGGCTGGAGAAGGTGATCAAGGCTGGCGGCCGCGCCCAGCAGCTCTGCCTGCAGCCCGCCTCGGCCTGGGCCTATCTGAGCAGCCAGCAGGCGGATTCGCTGGCCTGCGTCAAGCTGGCGGACCGCAGCCTGCACGCCGCGGTGCAGACCGCGCCCCTGCCGCGCGGCCTGGCGCTCTCGCCGGATGGCGCCTTCGCCTGGGTGGCCTGCGAGGGCCTGGAGCCCGCTGTGGCGGCCGGGGATGAGGGCGCCACGCTCCCGGCCCAGGCCGCGGGTCCCGCCCAGCCGGCTGGGGCTGACTGGGGCGAGCTGAGCGTGGTGCGCCTGCAGGACTTGGTGGCCACCGACCGCCTGCCCGCGGCCGGCGGGGCCCTGGCCCTGGCCTTCTCCAAGTCTGGCCGCAGCGTGTTCAGCGTGTCGGGCCGCACCGGCTTCTTCGACGCCTACGACAGCCTCAGCCACGCCCGCCTGAAGCGCCTCTTCTTGGGCCGCCTGCCCTCGGCCCTGGCCTATGACGCCCGCCGCGGGCTCTGCTATGTGGCCCTGCATGACGCGGCCGCGGTGGCCGTGGTGGATGTCTCCGCCTTCCCTTAAGCCCTCCCGCACCCCCCTCAAGGAGCCTGCCTTGGCCCGTGACGCCTGGATGTTCATCGCCCCCCTCGCCCTGCTCGCCCTCCTCAGCCTGCTGGCGGCCCGCTTCTGGGGCGCCGCCTGGCTGGTGCCCGCCGCGGTGCTGGTGGTGCTGGCCCTATACGTGGCCTATTTCTTCCGCGATCCCGCGCGGGTGGCGCCCCAAGACCCCAGCCTGGTGGTCTCGCCGGCCGATGGCCGCGTGATCCGCGTGGTGCAGGTGGATGACCCCGCTGTGGGCAAGTCAGCCTGGCAGGTGGACATCTTCCTCAACATCTTCAATGTGCACATCCAGCGCAATCCCTTCTGCCGGCCGGCCAAAGTCACGGGCCTCAAGTACAACCCGGGCCTCTTCCTCAACGCCGCCAACCCCAAGGCCAGCCTGGACAATGAGCAGAATTGGATATCGCTGGAGTCGCAGGGCGCCAAGGCTCAAGTCCGCCAGATCGCTGGCCTCATCGCCCGCCGCATCGCCTGCTGGGTCAAGCCCGGCCAGGAGCTGGCGCCAGGGGACAAGCTGGGCCTCATCCGCTTCGGCTCCCAGGTGGACATCATCCTGCCGGCAGGCACCCAGATCTTGGCCGTGCCGGGACAGCATGTGAAGGGCGGCGAGACGCTGGTGGCGCGCTTGGCAGCGCCCAAGCGGCCGACCCGGCCCGCGGCCCGCAAGCCCAAGCCCCGCCGCAAGGCTTAAGATGGAGAGCCGCCCGGGCTTGGCTTTCATCCCCAACAGCTTCACGGCCGGCAACCTGGTCTGCGGCTTCCTGGCCATCTTGCTGGCCTTGCGCCAGGCTCTGGCCCAGCCCGGGGCCGGCATCCCATCCGGCCTTGAGCCCTGCACTTACCTGGTGCTGGCAGCCACCCTCTGCGACCTGCTGGACGGCTGGCTGGCCCGCAAGCTGGGCGTGGCAGGCAGCTTTGGCATGAAGCTCGACAGCTTCGCTGATTCGGTCACCTTTGGCCTGGCCCCGGCCATGCTGCTGGGCGCCAGCCTGCTGGCCGGCCCCATGCTCCCCCACAAGCTGGGCTGGCTGGCCTGCGGCGCCTATTACTTTGGCGCGGTGGTGCGCCTGGCCCGCTACAACCTGGGGGCGCCGGAGGGCCATGCTTTCGGCTTTGTGGGCCTGCCCAGCCCGGCCGCGGCCATGCTGCTGGTCTTCGGCTTCATGGCCGCCCGCAGCCAGGGCTATGCGGCCTGGATGCCGGCCGCGGCCGCGCTGGCGGCCATGGCCGCCGGGGTGCTGATGGTCACCGCCATCCCCTTCGCGGCGCTCAAGGGCATGAGCCGCAAGGAGCGGCTGGCTTTCGCGGCGCTGGCCGCTGCCTTCCTCTGCCTGGCCCCCTGGCTGGGCTTCTGGCAGGCCGCCTTCCTCTTCCTGGCCGCCTATGTGGGCGTCATCGGCTGGGCCTGGGTGCTGCTGCGGCGCCATCTCTTCAACGACATCGCTGACTGATAGAACGGAGGATAAGATCATGCCCCTCATCAAGGTCACCCTTCCGGACGGCAAAACCAAGGAGCTGGAGAGCGGCAGCACGGTGCTGGCGCTGGCCCAGGCCATCGGCCCGCGCCTGGCCCAGGCGGCGCTGGCCGCGCTGGTGGACGGCAAGCCGCGCGACCTGGCCGCGCCGCTCACCGCGGACTGCAAGGTGTCCATCCTCACCGCGGCCAGCCCCGAGGGCCTGGAGGTGCTGCGCCACAGCACCAGCCACCTGATGGCCGCGGCGGTCAAATCCCTGAAGCCTGGCGCCAAGGTGACCATAGGCCCGGCGGTGGAGGACGGCTTCTACTACGATTTTGACTGCCCCGAGCCCATCAGCGAGGAGGACCTGGCCGCCATCGAGGCCAAGATGCGCGAGCTGGCCGCCCGCAAGGATGCCTTTGTGCGCAGCGAGATGGCCGCCGACAAGGCCATCGCCCTCTTCGAGGCCCAGGGCGAGGGCTACAAGGCCGAGATCATCCGCGACCTGGGGGCCCCGGTGGTGAGCCTGTACCAGGTGGGCGGCTTCTTGGACCTCTGCCGCGGCCCGCACGTGCCGGACACCAGCCATCTCAAGGCCTTCAAGCTGCTGCAGACCGCGGGCGCCTACTGGCGCGGGGATGAGAAGAACAAGATGCTGACGCGCGTCTACGGCACGGCCTTTGCCACCCAGGCGCAGCTGGATGAGCACCTGGCGCGGCTGGAGGAGGCCAAGAAGCGCGACCACCGCCGCCTGGGCAAGGAGCTGGACCTCTTCAGCTTCCACGAGGAGGCCGGGGCCGGGCTGGTCTACTGGCACCCCAAGGGCGCCATGGTGCGCAAGCTGATCGAGGATTTCTGGCGCGATGAGCACATCAAGGCGGGCTATGGCTTCGTGGTCTCGCCGCACATCGGCCGCGCCCACCTCTGGCAGACCAGTGGGCATCTCGAGAACTACAAGGAGAGCATGTATGCCCCCATGCAGATCGACGAGCAGGACTACTACCTGAAGCC
>CAYXCT010000017.1:0-19047 GCA_964463435.1 uncultured bacterium
CCGCCCACAAAGTTGAGCACCTGGCCGCTCTCAGGGTCCTGGAACATCCCGTTGACCGTGAAGTCGCGGCGCTGGGCGTCGCGCTCGGGCGTGGCAAAGCGCACCTCGTCCGGCCGCCGGCCATCACTATACTCGCCATCATCGCGGAAGGTGGCCACCTCCACGGCCTGGCCCTGCTCCAGCACCAGCACCACGCCAAAGGCCGCGCCCACGGCCTCGGTGCGCGCAAAGAGCGCCCGCACCTGCTCGGGACGGGCGCTGGTGGCCAGGTCATAGTCCTTGGGCGGGCGGCCCAGCAAGGAGTCGCGCACGCAGCCGCCCGCAAGATAGGCGGTGTGGCCCGCGGCGCGCAGGGCGCGCAGCACAGCCAGGGCGGCCTGCGGGCCCGGGCTCACTGGCTCGCCTTCCCTGCCCGCTTGATGGCAGCCGAGAGCGCGGCCACCTCAGAGGGCGCCAGCTCGCGGAAGCGGCCCTCAGGCAGGCCAGCGAGCACCACCGGCCCCTGGCGCACGCGCTTCAGGTCCAGCACGGTGAGGCCCACCTTGGCCGCCATCTTGCGGATCTGCCGGTTGCGGCCCTCGGTCAGCGTGATGCGGAAGCCGTCCTCGCCCATGGGCTCCACCTTGCAGGGCTTGGTCATCACCCCGTCGATGGCCAGGCCCTGGGCCATCTTCTTGAGCTGGCCGGCATTCACCGCCGGGCCCACGCGCACCTCGTATTCCTTCTCCAGGTGCCGGGCAGGGTCCATCAGGGCGTAATGCAAGAGGCCGTCGTTGGTGAACAGCAGCAGGCCGCGCGAGTCGCGGTCCAGCCGGCCCACCGGGTTGAGCTCAGCCGCCTGGGGATGGCGCGAGATGAGCTGCATGACGATGCTGCCCTCGGCCTTGTCGCGGGTGGTGGCGTAGCCCGTGGGCTTGTTGAGCAGCAGCACCACCTGGCTGGCCTTGAGCGTGGCCAGGGCCAGGCCGTCCACCACCAGCACATCCTTGGCCGGGTCCACCTTGGTGCCCAGCTCGGTCACCACCTGGCCGTTGACCTTGACCTTGCCGGCCACGATCAGCTCCTCAGCCTTGCGGCGCGAGGCCAGCCCGCGGTCGGCGATGGCCTTCTGCAGGCGGATGCTCTGCGGCGCGCCCTCCACGCTCAGCCCAGGGCCTGGTAAAGGGCCAGGGCCGTGGCGGCCTTGTTCATCATGTAGAGGTGGATGCCCGGCGCCCCGCCTTGCAGCAGGCCGCGGCATTGCTCCACGGCCCAGGCCAGCCCGGGCGCGGCGGCCGCTCCCGGCGCCTCGCCGCAAGCCATCACCTGCTGGCGCAGGGCCTCGGGCACGCGGGTGCCGAAGCTGGCGTAGCGGGCCAAGCCCTTGGCGTCGAAGACCGGCATCACGCCCGGGATGATGGGCACCTGCACGCCGGCGGCCCTCGCGCGCCGCGCATAGTCGAAGTACAGGGCATTGTCAAAGAAGAGCTGGGTGGTGACAAAGTCGGCCCCGCCCTCCACCTTCCACTTGAGCGCATCCATGTCCGCCTGGGCGCTCGCTGCCTCGGGATGGGTCTCGGGATAGCCGGCCACGCCCACGCAGAAGCCCCAGCGCGAGCGGATGAAGCGCACCAGCTCGCCCGCGTTCTTGAAGCCGCCCGGCGCCTGGGTGAAGGCCGCCTCGCCCTTGGGCGGGTCTCCGCGCAGGGCCAGGATGTTCTCTATGCCCGCGGCCGCTAGCTGGTCCAGCACCTCGGCCACCTGCCCGGAGCTGTGCCCCACGCAGGTGAGGTGCACCAAGGGCTCCACGCCCGCGCGCTTGAGCCGGCTGGCCACCTCAAAAGCCATGCCCCGGTTGCTGCCGCCCGCGCCATAGGTGACGGAGATGAAGTCCGGCTTGAGGGCCTTCACCGCTGCGATGGCCTGGAACAAGGGCTCCAGCTCGCCGTCCCGCTTGGGCGGGAAGACCTCGAAGCTGCGCAGGGGCCGGCCTGAGTTGAAGAGCTGCTTGATCTTCATGGCACCTTGACAAAAAAAGCGGGAGCCTCGAGGGACTCCCGCTTTTGAATGGTGGAGCTGAGCGGGATCGAACCGCTGACCTCGTCGTTGCGAACGACGCGCTCTCCCAACTGAGCTACAGCCCCGAACGCCTCGGCCTCCAGCCGGGGCATCCCCAGCGGATAAGGCTTCAGCTTTTCTACCTTCCCCGGGCTTGGGAACCCAGGGGGTTTTGCTTCCATGCGTGCGCCCGACTCCGCCAAGGCTTCATCGGGGCAGTCCCCTATCTGTCATCCCAACAAATAGGGACGGGAACTGGCGGAGAGGGAGAGATTCGAACTCTCGATACCCTTTCGAGTATGACGGTTTTCGAGACCGTTGCCTTCAACCACTCGGCCACCTCTCCGAGGCCGCTGGCCTCCAGCCAGCGGCAGTCCTCGGCCCCCTGGCCAATTCAGGACAGGGGGCCAGGGCCGGCGGCCGTGGTATTAGGCCCATCGGACTCTCAGCTTTTCAAAGACTTCCCTCTTCGCGCCTTGAAGAAATCGCGGAGCAGCTGGCCGCACTCCCCTTCAAGCACCCCGCCCTGGATCTGCGGGCGATGGTTGAGCTTAGGATGCCCAGCGACCTGCAGCACGCTGCCGCAGGCGCCGGCCTTGGGGTCCGCGGCGCCGTAGACGATGCGCCCCACCCGGGCCCACACCGCGGCGCCCGCGCACATGGCGCAAGGCTCCAGCGTGACCAGCAAGGTGCAGTCGCTCAGGCGCCAGCGCTTGAGCCGCTTGGCCGCCCGCTGGAGCACCTGCATCTCGGCGTGGCCCGTGGGGTCAAAGCGCCCCTCGGTCACATTGTGCGCCTGAGCCAGCACGCAAGGCCGCGGGATGTCCAGCGGCCCCTGGATGAGCAGGGCCCCCACCGGCACCTCGCCCAGCGCCGCAGCCTTGGCTGCCAGGCGCAGGGCCCGGCGCATCAAGCGCGCTTCCGCGCCCGACTTGAGGTTGGGCATGGCCTATTGCCCTAAATAGAAAAGCCCGAGGCATGGCGCCGAAGGGCTTCGAAAGTGGTGCACCCTGAGAGATTCGAACTCCCGGCCTTCTGGTTCGTAGCCAGACGCTCTATCCAGCTGAGCTAAGGGTGCGCGTCCCATGGATGATACCACAGGGCTTGGGGGTGGGATTATAGAAAAAAAGGGGAGCGGATGGCAACCAATATCTTCTTTTCCCTGCCAGCGGCCCGGGTTAAAATCCCAGCCATCACCCCAACGGAGGTTCCCATGCCCGCCAGCATCCCTGAGAAATTCGAGAACGTCGCCGTGCCCGTCAAAGCCAACATCTACTTCGGGGGCCGCGCCATCTCCCACACCCTGCTCTTCAAAGATGGCACCCGGAAGACCCTGGGCCTCATCTACGAGGGCAGCTTCAACTTCAGCACCGCCGCGGCCGAGACCATGGCCCTGGTGGCTGGCACCTGCCGGGTGAAGCTCAAGGGCGAGAAGGAATTCATCCATTACACCAGCGGCCAGGCCTTCAAGGTCCCCAGCCATTCCAGCTTCGACATCGTGATAGACAACGGCATCTGCGAGTACGTCTGCAGCTACGAATGAGCACCTCGCCAACGCCAGCAGCGCCTGCCGCCCCCCGCAAGGGGGCGGCTTTTTTTTGCCCGGCCCCCTCTTTCTGCCCGGCCCAAGCCTTGACCCGCGTGCTATGATGAAAGGATGGTATGCTGGCATTAAAATAGCCTTCGTGTGCCCTGTGAGCCCTGTTGCAGACATCTATGACCTGATTGTGGTGGGAGCCGGCCATGCCGGCTGCGAGGCGGCGCTGGCCTGCGCGCGCCTGGGCCGCCATGTGCTGGTGCTCACCCTGAGCCTGGACTCAGTGGCCCAGATGAGCTGCAACCCGGCCATCGGCGGCCTGGCCAAGGGCCAGCTGGTGCGCGAGATCGATGCCCTGGGCGGCGAGATGGCCAAGGCCGCGGACGAGGCCGGCATCCAGTTCAAGCAGCTCAACGCCTCGCGCGGCCCGGCCGTGCGCGCGCCGCGGGCGCAGTGCGACAAATGGGCCTACCAGCGCCGCATGAAGCGCGTGCTGGAGTCCACGCCCGGCCTGGAGCTGAAGCAGGCGCAAGCGGAGCGCCTGCTGGTGGACAGGGAAGGGAAGTCCGTGCTGGGCGTGAGGACCACCCAAGGCATGGAGCTGCGCGGCCGCGCCGTGCTCTTGACCACCGGCACCTTCCTGCGCGGGCTCATCCACATCGGCGGCCAGCGCATTGCGGCCGGCCGCGCGGGCGAGCCGGCTGCCCAGGGCCTGTCGCAAAGCCTGCAAGAGCTGGGCTTTGAGCTGGGCCGGCTCAAGACCGGCACCAACCCGCGGGTGGACCGCCGCAGCCTGGACTTGAGCGCTATGACGGTGCAGGCAGGCGACCTTGAGCCCCAGCCCTTCAGCTTTTCCACAGCCCGCATCACCCAGCCACAAGTGCTCTGTTACAGCATCAACACCAATGCCAAGACCCACGACTGCATCCGAGCCGCCATTGGCCGCTCACCCCTATACAATGGGGTCATCCAGGGCATAGGCCCAAGATATTGCCCCTCCATTGAAGACAAGGCCATGCGCTTTCCGGAAAAGGCCAGCCACCAGGTCTTTCTGGAGCCTGAGGGCCGGGACACGGTGGAGACTTATCTCAACGGCTTGTCGACATCGCTGCCCGAGCCGGATCAGCTGGCCTTCCTGAGGACACTCCCAGGTTTTGAACAGGTTATGATCATGCGGCCCGGCTATGCCGTGGAGTATGATTTTGTGCCGCCCACCCAGATCACAGCCGGCCTCGAATCCCGGCAGCTGCGCGGCCTGTACCTGGCCGGCCAGATCAACGGCACCTCGGGCTATGAAGAGGCCGCGGCCCAGGGCCTGATGGCCGGGCTCAACATCCACCTGAGCTTGAGCAAGCAGCCGGCCCTGGTGCTGGGCCGCGACCAGGCCTTCATCGGCGTGATGATCGACGACTTGGTGACCAAGGGCACCCGCGAGCCCTACCGGCTCTTCACCTCCATGGCCGAGCACCGCCTGCGCCTGCGCAGCGACAATGCCGACCTGAGGCTGATGGGCCTGGGGCATGCGCTGGGCCTGGTGGGCCCGGCCCAGCACCAGGCCATGCTCGCGCGGCGCTCCCAGCTGGAGGGCGAGCTGGCGCGCCTCAAGGCCAGCGCGCTCAGCCCCAGCCCCGGGCTGGACGCGGCCCTGGCCGGGCTGGGCTCCGCGCCCCTGGTGCAGCCTTCCACCCTGGCCGGCCTGCTCAAGCGGCCGGAGCTGAAGCACCGGCACCTGCGGGCCCTGCAGGCTGGGGCCGGCAGGGAGCTGGCCCCGGGACTGGCCGAGGCCGTGGAATCGGAGATCAAGTATGAGGGCTACATCGCCCGCCAAGAGCGGCAAGTGGCGCTGATGCAGGGCCTGGAGGCGCGGCGGCTGCCCGAAGGCCTGGACTACGCCCAGGTGCCGGGGCTCTCGCGCGAGGCGCGCGAGAAGCTGGGCCGCCTGCGGCCCCATTCCCTGGGCCAAGCCGGCCGCATCAGCGGGGTGAGCCCGGCCGATGTGGCCGTGCTGCGGGTGGCCTTGGATGCCGAAAGCCGGAGAAGGGAAGAAGCCAAGCCATGATGCAAGCCTTGCGCACAGCCTGTGAACGCCTGGGAGTGGCCCTGAGCGAGGAGCAGGCCCAGCGCCTGCTGAGCTATAGGGACACTCTGCTGCAGGCCAATCAGCACCTGAACCTCACCAGCATCATTGACCCGCAAGAGGCCCTGCATAAACACCTTGTCGACAGCCTGGCGCCCTTGAGCCTGCCCGCGCTCAAGCCTGGCGGGCTGTGGCTGGACGTGGGCAGCGGCGGCGGCCTGCCGGGCATGGCCCTGGCCCTGGCCCGGCCTGGCCAAAAAGTGGTTTTGGTGGAAGCCACGCAAAAAAAGGCCGGTTTCTTGGAAGAGGCGGTGCGCGCCTTCTCGCTGCAAGAGCAGGTGCAGGTGCTGGCCCGCCGGGCCGAGGACCTGGGCCATGACCCGGCCTGGCGCGGCAAGGCCGAAGCGGTCTTCTTCAAAGCCGTGGGCAGCTTGGCCGAGATCTTGGAGCTGGGCCTGCCCCTGCTCAAGCGCCAGGGGCTGCTGGTGGCGATGAAGGGCCCCAAAGCCGAAGAAGAGATCGCCCAAGCCGCCAAAGCCCTGCAAGTGCTGGGCGCCCAGGTGGAAGCGCGGGTCCCCTATGCCCTGCAGGGCGGCGAGGCGCGCTGCCTGGTGCTGGTGCGCAAGACCGCGGACACTCCGCCGGCCTACCCGCGCGCCAACGGCATGCCCAAGAACAAGCCCCTGCGCTAGCTCTTGTTCCACGTGGAACAAAGGCGGGCAGGAAAGGGGGCCTTGCCAAGCTGTTCCACGTGGAACAGCTTGGAACCAAAGGCCAAAGGATTGTTCAAAAGTTGCGACCAACTTTTTTGCAGGCACTTGCCAGCAAAGGGCGCTCTTTGGCTTTAGGCTTGTAGTTCTTGAGCCTTCAGACAAGCCGCGCCCTTGGTCCGTGGCTTATTGCAAAGGTCTACAAGCTCTGGATAAGGAGCCCCATGGGAAGGTTCGCATGCTGCTGACCCGGCTTCAGCTCAGGCAGTTCAGGAATCTGGAGGCAGTGGACTGGCAGCCGCATGCCCGCACCAACCTGCTCTTGGGCGCCAATGCCCAGGGCAAGACCAATGCGGTGGAGGGCATCTACCTGCTGGCCACCACCAAGAGCCTGCGCGGCGCCAGCGACCCCGAGATGATCGCGCACGGTCAAAACCAATCACGCCTGGCCGCCACCCTGCGGCGCGAGGGCTCGGGCAGCCTGCGCGAGCTGGAGCTGGAGCTGAGGCGCGAGGGCAAGCGCGGCCTCAAGCTGAATGGCAAGGCCGTGCGCAAGAGCAGCCAGCTCTTCGGCCAGCTGATCGTTGTGCTCTTCACCCCGGCCGACCTGGGCCTGGTGCAGGCCGGCCCGGCGGCGCGGCGCACCTGGCTGGACCTGCTGCTCTCGCAGGCCCACCCCGCCTACTTGGAGCATGCCCAGGCCTTTCATCAGGCCCTCAAGCAGCGCAACGCCGCCCTGCGCTCCTTGGCGGAGGAGGGCCGCGGCTCGCGCGCGCTGGTGGAAGCCTTTGACGAGGGCCTGGCCGCGGCCGGTGCCGAGCTCTTGGGCGCGCGCCTGCGCGCCGTGCGAAGCCTGGAGCCCCTGGCGGCCAAAGCCCAGGCCCAGGTGGCTGGCCGGGGCGAGGCCCTGGGCCTGTCCCTGCGCAGCAGCGTGCTGAGCCTAAACCCGGGCGAGGCCCTGCCCAGCGTGGAGGACCTGCGCCGGCTCTACCTGCGCCGGCTCGCCGAGACCGCCCGCGAAGAGTCCGCCCGCGGCCTCACCGTGGCCGGGCCCCACCGCGATGACCTGGAGCTCAGCCTGGACGGCAAGCTGGCGCGCGCCTTCGCCTCGCAGGGCCAGCAGCGCACCACGGCGCTGGCGCTCAAGCTGGCCGAGGTGGAGTACCTGCGCCAGGCCCTGGGCGAGCACCCGGTGCTGCTGCTGGACGATGTGCTGAGCGAGCTGGACGGCCGGAGGCAAGCCGCCCTGCTGGCCCTGCTGGATGAGCGGGTGCAGACCTTCCTCACCAGCACCCATGCCGAGGCCCTGCCCTTTGCCCCGGGCCAGGTGCTCAAGGTCTCAGAAGGCCGCCTGCTGGCGCAGGCAGGATAGGGAGCCCCATGGCCAAGCAGCAGCGCAGCGAGAAGACCCTCTCCATCAGGGACATCATCGAGGCCAGCCCCAAGCTGGCGCGCCTGGGCGTGCTTGACCAGGGCACGGGATTGGACATCCACCGCCATTGGGAGGCGGTGGTGGGCGATGCGCTGGCAGCCAAGACCCGGCCCCTGCGCTTCCGCCAGGGCTGCCTGACCGTGGCCGTGAAGAGCCCGGCCTGGATGCAGCAGCTCACCATGATGAAGCCGCAATTGCTGGCCCGCCTGGCTGCCGCGCTGGGCCGCGAGGCGGTGCGCGACCTGCGCTTCACTTTGACTGACTTCGACCTGAAGAGGCCCGAATGAGACCCAAGCCCCAGAACCTGGCCCTGCTCAGCCTTTCCGCGGCGCTGGCCTTGAGCCCGCTGCTCTTCTACCCCCAATGCCAGAACATCTTCTGGACCAGCGAATCGGCCCTGGTGCGCACCCTGGCGCCGCTGGCCTTCGCCCTGGCCTGCCTGGCCTGGCCTGACGAGGGGGTGTGGCGCGAGCGGCGCCTGCGGCCCCTGGCCTGGCTGGGCGCCGCCTTGTTCGCATGGCTGGCCTTGAGCGGGGCCTTGAGCCTGCGCAAGGACCTGGCCTTGAACGTGCTGCTGGAATGGCTGAGCTACCCGCTGGCCTTTGCCGCGGCCTGGCGCGCGGGCAAGGACGCGTCCCAGCGCGGCCGCCTGCGCGCCGCCATCCTGCTGGCCGGCCTGCTGATGGCAGCCTATGGCCTGGCGCAGAGCCTGGGCTGGGACTTCCTGAACTGGAACGCCAACTTCGACGCCCGCGGATCTAGCACCCTGGGCAACCCCAACTTCTTCGGCGGCCACATGGCCCTGCTGCTGCCGCTGGCCCTGGCCCTGGCCCTGGAGCCGGGCGCCACCTGGGCCTGGCTGCTGGTGCTGGTGCTGAGCCTGGGCCTGTTCAGCTCAGCCACCCGCGGCGCCCAGCTGGGCGCTGGCCTGGGCCTGGGCCTGGTGCTCTATCTTCAGCGAGCTGCGCTCAAGCCCGCATGGCAGGCGCGCAAGCGCTGGATCCTCTCGGTCAGCCTCGGGCTCCTGGCCCTGCTCGCCGGCCTGGTGCTGCTGGCCAGCGTCTCGAGCCTGCGCGCCCAGGCCCTGGGCCGGCCCAGCCTGCGGCCCCTGGTGCGGGTGGCGGATGTGACCCGCGCCAACCTGCTGCGCGGCAGCGAGGTCTTCAAGGGCGGCGGGCAGTCTGCCTTTGAGCGCAGCTACCTGGCGCGCTGCAGCATGGCCATGGCCGGCCAGCACCCCCTGCTGGGCGTGGGGCCCGGCAACTTCCGCATCTATTTCCCCAGCGTGCAGGCCAGCGCCATCCCCAAGGACCGCATCAAGGACTTCCCCTACATCATCAGCGAGCACAGCCACAACGACTGGGTGCAGATGGCGGCTGAGGGCGGCTTCATGGCCGCGCTGCTGCTGCTGGCCCTGGAAGCGGGCTTCTTCTTCATCATCCTGCGCCGCTTGCCTGCCGAAGGCCTTAGCCGCGGCCTGGCCGTGGGCAGCCTGGCAGGGCTGGCGGCGCTGGAGGTGCACGGCCTCTTCAACTTCCCCTTCCTCATCCTGCCCACCCAGATGACGGCCTGGGCCCTGGCAGCCCTGGCCCTGCGCGAGGCGATCGCCCCCAGCGCGCAAGAGGCGGCAGCGCTGCCTGTGGAGCCCAGCCTGGCTCTTAAGCGGCGCCGCGCCTTCCTGCGCTGGCTGGGCTTCGGCCTGGCCGCGGCCCTGGCCCTGGGCATGGCGGCCTGGGCCTGCCTGAGCTTCATCCCTGACCGCCTGCTCTGGGAGGGCGCGGCCGAGGTGCAGGCCGGCAACTTCCGCGACGCGGAGTCGCGCCTCAACAAGGCCCTATCCCTGCAGCCGCGCAACGACAGGATCATGAACCAGCGCGCGCTGGCCTATGCCCGCCAGTACTACACCCTGCAGGCCACGGTGGAGTGGAATGAGGTGCTCAAGCTGGACCCCTGGAACGCCGAGGTGCGCGTGCGCCTGGGCCGCGCCTTCTTGGAGCTCAGCCAGCTCAAGCAGGCCGAGGAGGTGATGGAGCCGGTGGAGGCGCAGCAGCCCAACTTCACCGCGGTCTATGAGCCGCTGGGCGCCTGCCGCTACCAGCAGAAGGAGTATGCGGAGGCGCTCAAGACCTACCAGCAGGGCGAGGCCTGCGGGGCCGCCCTGCAGGTGATGCTGGAGAACCAGGCCGCCTGCCTGGGCAACCTGAACCGGCTGGACGAGGCCATCGCCGTGCTGCGGCGCGCGCTGGAGAACGAGCCCGGCAGCATCGCGGCCATCAACAGCATGGCCATCACCTGGCTGCGCAAGGGCGACAAGGCCGAGGCCCGCAGCTACGCCCAGCGCTGCCTGGACTACAAGCCCGACGACCCCACCGCGCTCAAGATCCTCTCCCTCACCCGCTGATGCCATGAGCCCAGAGCAGCGCAGAGCCTGGCTGGCGGGAGCCCTGGCCTTTTGCGCCATGGCCGCCGCCGCGCTCCCCAGCCTGAACCCGGTGTTCAATGCCGATGACTCGCCCGAGACCGCGGCCTGCGCCGCCACCCTGGGCATCCAGCATCCGCCGGGCTATCCCCTGGCCAGCCTGACCGGCCGCCTGGCCGTGCTGGCCCTGCCCGGCAACCCGGGCCTGGCCTGCAATGCGCTGGCAGCGCTGTGGGCCAGCCTGGCCTGCGGCCTGCTGGCCGCCTGCATCCACCTGCTCTTGAGCCGCGGGGCCGGCCTGCGCGCGCTGCCGGGGATGCCGGCCGCGCCCCGGCGCAGCGAGCCCCTGGCCTGGCTGCTGCCCCTGGCCGCGGCCTTGAGCGGCGGCCTGTGGCTGGGCCTGGGCCGCACCTTCTTCAGCCAGAGCCTCTCCTCCAAGGGCGGCATCTACACCCTGCAGGCCGCGCTGATGGCGCTGGCCCTGCTGCTCACCCAGCTCTGGGAGGAGGACGCGGCCAGCTTGCGCCAACAGCCGCAAGGCAGCCGCCTGCGCCTGCTCAAGTCGCGCTGGGCCCTGCTCTTGGCGCTGGCGCTGGGATTGGGATTGGCCAACCACTGGGAGACCGAGCTAGTGCTGCTGCCGGCCCTGGCCCTGCACGCCGGCCTGCTGCTGCCCGGCCTGCGCGTGGACCCGCGCCTGGGCCGGCGCAGGGCCTGGCAGCCGCTGGCCTGGATGCTGGGCCTGCTGGCGCTGGGCCTGAGCCTGTGGCTCTACCTGCCCCTGCGCAGCCGCTTGAGCCCGGCGCTCAACTGGGGGCATCCCGACACCTGGCCGCGCTTCTGGTGGTGCCTGCTGCGCCAGGAATACACCGCCACCGAGGCCGGCCTCTTCCGCAGCCTGGCAGACGGCGACTGGGCCGGGGCCGGGGCGGCTCTGAGCGTGGTGGCCAGCCAGGCCGGCCGCCTGCTGGGCCTGCTCTTGAGCGACATGGGGCCAGCCTGGCTGCTGGCCCTGCTGGGCCTGCCCGTGCTGGCCTTTGCCTTCCGCCGCAGCCGCCAGGCCCTGATGCTGCTGGCCCTCTCCATCACCAGCGCGCTGGCCCTCTGCTTCTGGTTCCACCTCAAGCCCGAGATGGCCTGGGTGATGGATGTGTTCCTCATCCCGCTCTATATGGTGGAGGCCCTGCTGGCTGGGCTGGCCCTGGGCTGGCTGGCTGAGCGGGTTCGCAAGCGCCTGGAAGCCGGCAAGCCCAAGGCTTGGGCGCGCATCCTGCTGGCCGCGCTCATGCTGAGCCTGCCCCTGGCCTGGGGCTTGAAGGCCCTGCCCAGCCTCAGCCAGCGCCAAGGCTTTGAGGCCTGGGACTTTGGCCGCGACCTGCTGGCCTCAACCGGCCGCCAGGGCCTGCTGCTGGCCGAGGGCGACTTCTACGCCATGCCCTGCTTCTACCTGCAGCAGGTGGAAGGCCGGCGGCCAGACTTGGCAGTGCTCACCTCTGTCTTCTTGACCCAGAGCTGGGGCCTGGAGGACGTGGAACATCAGCACCCTGAGCTGGGCCTGCGCGCCGGCGCCGGCTTGGGCCAGGACAGCGGCACGGCCTACAGCGCCAGCCTGCGGCGCCTGATCACAGCCAACCAGGGCCGGCGCGCCATCTTCAGCTCGCTCTTTCAAGACACGCTGGCTCAGGCCCTGCCCGAGACCCAGGGCCGCTGGGGCGTGAACGGCCTGGCCCTGCGCCTGGACCCAGGCAAGGGGGCGCAGGCCGAGGCCAGGATGCTGGGCCTGGCGGCCAGCCAGCGCACGCGGCATGAGGCCCTGGCGCCAGACAGCAGCCTGCCTTCCACCAGCCTCATGCTCAGCAACTATGCCAGCGAAGCCGTGATGATGGCGGATGCCCTGGAAGCCCAGGGCCGCACCACCACCGCCGAGGGATATTACAAGGAGGCGCTGCGCCTGGCCCCGGCCATCAACATCGCCGAGGTGCGAACCCACTACGGCCTGGCCCTGGCCGGCCGCAAGCAGCTGGACGCCGCGGAAGCCCAATTCAAGCTGGCCATCAGCGCCAAGCCCATCTTCGAGGCCTGGGCCGACCTGGCCGCGGTCTACATCATGCAGCAGCGCTGGCCTGAGGCCGAATCTGCCGCGCGCCAGGCCCTGGCCCTCAGGCCAGGCGCGCCCTCTGCCAGCAGGATCTTGGACATGGCCTTGAGCCATCAGAAAAGATGAAGGCCCGGCTGGGGGCCGGGCCTTGCTTGCGGTTGAAAGGAGGGGAGGGCTAGCGGTACTCGCCCACCACCACCTTCTTCAAGTCTGCCACCTCCTGCATCAGGCGCTCTTCGCCCCAGCCCAGGCAGCGGGCCATCACCTCGGCCACCTTGAGCGCGCCAGGATGGTCCGGTGCCAGCACCAGCCCCAGGAAGCTGCGGCGCAGGAAGAAGTCAGGCAGGTGCCGCGCGTCCTCCTGCCGGCAGGCCCAGTCCGCCTGGGCCAGGATGGCGGGCAGCGCGGGATCGATCGGGTCGAGCAGGCCCTTGTGCCTGCGGCCGGCCTCCAGCAGGGGCTGAGCCAGCCGGCCATAGTTCTCCGCCAGGTGCTGGGCAATGGGGAGCGGCAGGCTGTGGGCCTGGGCCAGGCTGCTGGCCAGCGCTCCTACGCCCTGCTCCGGCGCGCCAGGCAAGGGCAGCTTGGCAGTGAGGCAGGGCGCGGGCTTGGCGCCCAGGGCCGCCACGCAGGCATCCACGGCTTTGGCGGCCAGGCTGCGGTAGGTGGTGAACTTGCCGCCGCTCATGCTCAGCACCCCGCCATCCCAGCGCAAGAGCGCCTCGCGGCTGTGGGCCGAGGGGTGGGCCGGGTCAGCGCCAAAGGCGGCCAGGGGCCGCACCCCGGCGTAGGTGGCCCAAACATCCTTGCGCTTGAGACCGGCCCCGGGCAGCACGCGAGCCGCTTCGGCCAAGAGGTAGCTCACCTCATCCTCCTCGGCGCGCAGATGGCTCAAGTCGCCGGAGAAGTCGGTGTCCGTGGTGCCCACCAGGCTGGCGGGCCTGCCCTCCAGGGCCCAGGGGATGACGAAGAAGGCGCGGCCATCCTGCTGGGCGCTGATGAGCAGGGCCCGCTCGCCAGTCAAGGGCCGGGTGATGAGATGGATGCCCTTGGCCTTGCGCACCAGGGGAGCCGCGCCGGGCGCAGCCAGGCCCAGCACCTCATCGGCCCAAGGGCCTGCGGCATTGAGCAGCATCTTGGCCCGCACCGCGGCCTCCACGCCAGCTTCCTCATCCCGCAGCACCACGTGGATGGCGCCGAGGGCGGAGGCCTGCACGCTGCGCAAGCAGCAATAGTTGAGGCAGCTGGCGCCCGCCTCGCGCGCGGCCAGCACATTCTCGAGCACCAGGCGGGCGTCATTCATGGCGCAGTCCCAGTACAGGGCCGCGGCCTTCAGGCCCTTAGGCTCCAGCGAGGGCTCCAGCTTGAGCGCCGCGGCCCTGGAGATCATGCGGTGGTTGTGCACATTGCGGAAGCTGGCCAGCAGGTCATAGAGCCAGAGCCCGGCGCGCACCTGCCAGGGCCCGCGATGGTCGCCCCGGTAGATGGGGATGAGGAAGGGCTGGGGCCGCACCAGGTGCGGCGCCAGATGGGTGGAGAGCAGGCGGCGCTCGCCGCAGGCCTCGTGCACCAGGCCCAGCGCGGCCTGCTCCAGGTAGCGCAGGCCGCCGTGCACCAGCTTGGTGCTGCGGCTGCTGGTGCCGCTGGCCCAGTCAGCCTGCTCCACCAGCAAGACCTTGAGCCCGCGCAGGGCCGCGTCGCGGGCCGCGCCCGCTCCATTGATGCCGCCGCCGATGATGAGCAGGTCATATTCGGCCTTTGCGAGCTGTTCAAGCCTGGCACGCGCCATGGCGCCTCGAGAGCAAAAAGGGGGGGATGATGAAATCATACACCGAATACCTGGTCTTCAACACCGCCAAGCCGCGCGAGGTCATCAACATCACCCGCCAGCTGGAGCAATGCCTGGCCAAGAGCGGCATCAAAGAGGGGCTGATGCTGGTCAACCCCATGCACATCACGGCCAGCGTCTACATCAATGACGCGGAGCCTGGGCTCTACCTGGACATCGAAGAGCTGCTGGAGAAGCTGGCCCCTGCGGGCCGGCCCTATCACCATCACGCCACCGGCGAGGACAACGGCGACGCCCACCTGAAGCGCCAGCTGCTGGGCCAGCAGGTCACCCTGCCCATCACCCAGGGCCGCTTCGACTTCGGCCCCTGGGAGCAGGTGCACTACTTCGAGTTCGACGGCCAGCGCAAGAAGCGCGTGCTGGTCAAGGCCATCGGCGAATGAGCCCAGAGGAGCAGGTCAAGGCCCTGGCCCGCGCCGCTGGCTTCAGCCTGTGCGGCATCGCCCGCGCGGACCAGCCGCCGCAGAGCCTGGGGGGATTGCGGGCCTGGCTGAGCCAAGGGCATCACGCCGGCATGGCGTGGATGGAGCACCAGGCTGAGAAGCGGCTGGACCCGCGCAAGGTGCTGGAAGGCTGCCAGAGCCTGATCTGCCTGGGCCTCTTTCATGACCCGGGCCGGGGCAGGGAAGCGGAGCAGCAGGGGGCTGGCCGCGTGGCGCGCTATACCCGCGGCGAAGACTACCACCGCGTGATGGAGCGCAAGCTCAAGGCCTTGGAAGCCGGGCTGGCCCAGGCCTTCCCCGCGCCCGCAAGCTTCCGCGGCTATGCTGACACCGGGCCGGTGGCAGAGAAGGCCTGGGCCGCGGCCGCGGGCCTGGGCTGGCAGGGCAAGAACAGCTGCCTCATCAACCAGGACACGGGCAGCTACCTGCTGCTGGCCGTGGTGCTCAGCAGCCTGGACCTGAGGGCCGACACGCCGGGCCTGGACCGCTGCGGCAATTGCCAGCTTTGCGTGGAAGCCTGCCCCACCCAGGCCCTGGTGCAGCCCGGCGTGGTGGATGCCCGGCGCTGCGTGAGCTACCTGACCATTGAGCACAAGGGGCCGATGCCCGAGGAGCTGCAAGCAGGCATCGGCAACAATGCCTTTGGCTGCGACATCTGCCAAGAGGTCTGCCCCTGGAACCGCAAGGCCCCGGCAGCTGCGGATGAAGCCCTCAAAGCCCGGCCCGAGCTGGAGCAGCCGGACCTGCGAGCCTGGCTAGCCATGGACGCAGAGGCCTTTGCGCTCGCCTTCAAGCACACAGCGCTCAAGCGCGCCAAGCTGGAAGGCCTGCAGCGCAACGCAGGCCTGGTGCTCAGCAACATGCGAAAGGAAGGCCATGCGCCTGGAATATGACCACGGGGTGTTCCTGCCAGACCTGGGCCTGTGGCTGGACGCGCACTCTAGCCGGCCCAAGCACGCGGGCTTTGTGTCGCACGCGCACAGCGACCACGCCTTCTGGCACGCCAGCACCCTGGCCAGCGCCGCCACCCTGCGCCTGATGCGCGCGCGCCAGCCCAGGCCGGACGCGCAGGTGGAAAGCCACGCCTTCATGGAGCCCTTTGAGTTCCGCGGGGCCAGGCTCACTTTGCTCCCGGCCGGCCACATCGCGGGCAGCAGCCAGATCTTGGTGGAGCACCAGGGCGAGCGCCTGCTCTACAGCGGCGACATGCGCCTGCGGCCGGGCGTGGGCTGCGAGCCCGCGGTCACGGTGAAGGCCGACATCCTGGTGATGGAGAGCACCTTTGGCCGGCCCGAATACCTCTTTCCGCCAGCCAGCCAGGTGCTGGAGGACGTGGCTGCCTTCTGCCGGCGCTGCCTGGAGGCTGGCGACACCCCGGTTCTGCTGGCCTACAGCCTGGGCAAGGCGCAAGAGGCCCTGCTGGGCCTGGCAGCCTGGGGCTTTGAATTCGTGGTGCACCCAGCCATCGCGGATCTGAACGAGGCCTACAAGGCCCTGGGCTACCATTTCCCGGTCTGCCACGTGGCAGGCAAGCAATCAGCGCAAGGCCGGGTGGTGATCTGCCCGCCCCAGGGCCGCGGCAACCCCCTGCTCTCTGGATTGACGCGCAAGCGCACGGCCCTGCTCTCAGGCTGGGCCGCGGACAAGGGCGCCAAGTACCGCTTTCAGGCTGACGAAGCCTTCCCGCTCTCGGACCATGCCGACTTCAGCGAGCTGCTGGCCTATGTGGCGCGGGTGGAGCCCAAGAAGGTCTACACCGACCACGGCTATGCCGCGGACCTGGCCCGGCACCTGCGGCGCCAGGGCCTGGACGCCCAGGCCCTGGGCGTGGCCGAGCAGATGGAGCTAATATAATAATAGGAGGCAACATGAAAAAGATCCGCCTAGGCGTTGTGGGCACAGGCTTGGCTGTTGAGCGCCTGCACCTGCCGGCCCTGAAGAAGCTGAAGGACCGTTTTATCCTGCAGGCCTGCGCCGACCGCGACGCGGCCAAGGCCCGCGCCTTTGCCAAGCGCCACGGCTTCTTGGGCGCCGAGGACAAGGCCGAAGCACTGCTTGAGCGCAAGGATGTGGACGCCCTGCTCTTGTGCCTGCCCATCGAGCTCAATGCCGCCTGGGCGCTCAAGGCTATCCGCGCCCGCAAGCCCAGCCTCTGCGAGAAGCCCGCGGCCGCGGACCGAAGCCAGGCCCGCGCCCTGCTGGCGGCTGGCAGCGCCAAAAGCGCGCCTTTGACCATGGTGGCCGAGAACTACGTCTTCTGGCCGCACATGGCCGCGGCCGCGGACATCGTGCGCCGCGGCAAGCTGGGCGCGGTGCGCCTGGCCCTGGTGCACCATGTGCAGGACGCCCGGCGCTCCGGCGAGTGGCTGACCGCCTGGCGCACCAAGCCCCGCTTCAAGGGCGGCTTTGTGCTGGACGGCGGCGTGCACTGGGCCGCCCTGCTCAACCGCATGCTAGGCCAGCCCAAGCGCGTGCAAGCCGCGCCCGCGCTCTTTGACAAGAGCCTGCCGCCCATGGATGCCGCCGCCGCGCTCATCGAGTACGAGGGCGGCGCCCGCGCGCTCTGGGCCACGGCTTACAGCGCCAGCGCGGGCCCCGAGCCCCTGCTCAGCGTGCACGGCGACAAGGGCAGCCTGGCCATCTACTGGGACCGGGCCGAATGGCGCCAGGCCGGCAAAGAGGGCTGCAAGCTGCTGCGCTCGCCCATGGACAGCTATGAGGCTGAATGGCGCCATTTTCATGACGCGCTCACCCGCGGCACTTGCCTGGGCTACAGCCTGGGCCAAGCCGTGAAGGACCTGGACCTGATGCTGAAAGTCTGCGCCTGCTGAAAAGAAAAAGGGGGAGCCTTTCGGCCCCCCCTTTTTCATGCCTGCGCTCTCTTTTAGGTCAGTTGCCCACGCCCGGGGCGCTGATCTTGAGCACCACCCGGCGGTTCTGAGCCCGGCCATCCGCCGTGTCGTTGCTGGCCACCGGCTGGCTCTGGCCATAGCCCGTGCTTGAGAGGATGCTGGCCGGGGGCACTCCCTGCTGCAGGAAGAAGCCCTTCACTGAATCAGCGCGCTGCTGCGAGAGCACCTGGTTGCTCTGGGGATTGCCCACGTTGTCAGTATGGCCTTCGATGATGATCTTGTCCTCGCTATACTTGACCAGGATGGCAGCCACCTTGGCCAGCTGGGCCTGGCCATCCGCGCTGAGCGCGCTGGAACCCGTGGCGAAATTGAGGCTGTCGCCAGCCAGGGTCACCAGCAGGGTGTTGTCCTGCTGCTTCTGCACCGCGATCTGCTGGGCGGCCAGGTCAGCCTGCTGCTTGTCCATGTAAGCGCCAATGCCCATGCCAGCGCCGGCGCCCAGCGCGCCGCCAGCCAGCGCGCCGATGAGCGCGCCTTCTGTGCGACCCTGCGCCTGGTTGGGCTGCTGGTTGCCGATGATGCCGCCGGCCAGCGCGCCCAAGGCCGCGCCCGTCCCACCGCCGATGAGCGCTCCATTGCCGGCATTGGTGGCGCAGCCTGCGCTGAGCAGGCTGCCGAGGATCAGGAAGAGGATCGCATTGCGCATGATGACTCCAAGATAGGGAGTTGAAGATGGCGGAGAGAGGGGGATTCGAACCCCCGATACCCTTTCGAGTATACACGCTTTCCAGGCGTGCTCCTTAAACCACTCGGACATCTCTCCCGGCAGCTCTAGGTCCCAGCCTTTTTAACGGCTGAAGCTTGCCATTAGGTAGGGGAGTATATCGCCCCCTGTGTTTTCAAGTCAAACATTAAGGTTATTCCACCCCCAGAAAGGCCTTGCAAGCGATATGGGGCTTATGGTAAGGTTTCGGTAATTTTCAAGGTATGGACAACCGTTTTGCTTTCCTATTCTATGCAGTACGGCCAATAGGCCGTGTCACGGGAGACTGTCTGCCCATGGTGAACCGCTATAGCGCCCGATTGCTCTTCGCTCTTGCGCTGGCCGCCCTCTGCTGCTCCTCATCCGCGGCTGCCGAGGCGAAAGCAAAAACCGCCAAAGTCAAGCTGCTGTCCAGCACCCAGGACCTCATCGAGAATACCTACATTGACCGCGGCCGCCTGCAAGGCGTGAAGGTGGGGGACCGCTACAAGATCTACGATGCGGATGGCACCCAAGTGACCACCGTCATCGTCACCGCCATCTATGACCGCATGAGCGCGGTGAAGATCGTGGACAGCGAGCTGCTCAAAGATGGCATGCTTGCCAAAAAGAGCGGCCATAAGAGCTATCTGCCCTTCTCTGGCCTAGGCGGCCGCAGGCCGGCCCCGGCTGGGCTCATCAGCTCTGGAAAAAAGAAGAAGAAAACCGCTGCCGCGGCTGCCGATGCAAGCGCACCTGCTCCGGCCAGCCCTACTGCTGATGCTGGCGTGCCTGCCCCCCCGGCTGCCCCTGGCGCTGACGCTGGCGTGCCTGCCCCTCCGGCTGCCCCG
>CAYXCT010000018.1:0-18983 GCA_964463435.1 uncultured bacterium
ACCCAGGGGCCCGGCCCCTCCAGCTTGGCGATGGCAGCCTCCAGCTCAGAGGGGCCTGACACCAGCACGCCTTCCATGACAGGGACGCCCGCTAAAGCCAAGATGGACTTGGCCTGGTACTCGTGCAGCTTCATGCCACCCCCTTGGCCGAGCCTTACTGGCCTGCCAATAGCTTGTCCACGGCCCCGCACAGCTCCTGCACCGCGGCGACGCTCTTGTCCAGGGCGGCTCTTTCGCCGCTAGAGAGCTCGATCTCAACGATCTTTTCCAAGCCATTGCGGCCGATCACCGCCGGCAGGCCCACGAAGAGCCCTGGCACCCCATAGTCGCCCTCCGCCAGCACGGCGCAGGGCAGGATGCGGCGCTTGTCCTTGACGATGCATTCCACCATCTCCACCGCGGCGGCCGAGGGCGCGTAGTAGGCGCTGCCGGTCTTCAAGAGCTTGACGATCTCGGCCCCGCCATCGCGGGTGCGCTGCACCATGGCCTCCAGCCTGTCCTGGGGCACCAGCTGGCTGATGGGGATGCCCGCCACCGTGGTGCATCCCAGCACCGGCACCATGGTGTCGCCATGCCCGCCCAGCACCGTGGCGTGCACATCCTCCACCGAGACCTTGAGCTCCTGGGCGATGAAGGCCCTGAAGCGGGCGGAATCCAGCACCCCAGCCATGCCCAGCACGCGCCGGGCCGGGAAGCCGCTGGCCTTGGCCGCCACATAGGTCATGGCATCCAGGGGGTTGCTCACCACCACCAGGATGGCCTGGGGCGAGGCTTGGGCAGCCTGGCGGGCCACCGAGCTGACGATGCCCGCGTTGGTCTTCAAGAGGTCATCGCGCGACATGCCGGGCTTGCGGGCTATGCCGCTGGTGATGACCACCACATCGCTGCCCGCGGTGTCCGCATAGCTGTTGGTGCCGATGATCCGGGTGTCGTAGCCATAGACCGGCCCGCTCTCAGCCAGGTCCAGGGCCTTGCCCTGGGGCATGTCCTCGATGATGTCCAAGAGCACCACATCCCCGAGCTCCTTCTCAGCCAGGCGCTGAGCCGTGGTGGCTCCCACATTGCCTGCCCCGATCACCGTGATTTTTGCCATTCGCAACTCCACAGATAAAAAAGAAACGGCCCCATTGAGATGAGGCCGTCGGGAGGTTCTACGCCAAACCTCTCTGTGCACTACGGGAAGCTTGCCCTTCCCGCTTGGAATTTTGGAGGTGGCGATGGGATTTGAACCCATGAATAACGGTTTTGCAGACCGTCCCCTTAGGCCACTTGGGTACGCCACCTCAGGGGCTGAAAAATAACACGAGCGCCCCCGCATTGTCGACACCAAAAACCATTCTGCCTGGATCAGCCCTCCTGAGCCTCGAGCAAAGCTTGGATGCGCTTGAGCCCGTCGCGCAGGGATCCGTTGTCCTCCTGGCACAAGGGCTCTTCAGGCGCCAGCTCCTTCAGCACCTGGTTGGCCTTGAGCCTGGCCCGGCGCAGGTCATCCTCCAGCAGATAGTCCTGGGCTTGGCGCAAGCGCTGCCATGCCACCATCAGCCGCTCCTGCTTCTTGACCCAGTCCTGATGGCTGCGCTCCTTGGCCAACAAGGCCTGCTGCTTGGGGCTGGTGCTGGCCTGGCTCTGGAACCAGACATGGATCACCGCGCCGCCTTGTTCAAGGCCCACAGCCCGGAAATGAGGCTGAAAAGAGGGCAGCACTTCCCTTTCCACCCGGTTCCTCAAGCGGGGGGTGCCATCGCCATGCAGCCCCAAGCCGGTGATGATGCGGGCCTCGAAAGCCTGTTGACGGATGCATTCCTGCAAAAATTCACGGCAAGCTGCCAAGGCATTTTCAGGCCTTGCGCCTTGAATTTTTTCAGGATGAAGGTCTATTTGCATGGTTTTTTTCATGATATGAACAAGTTGATAATATCCTGTGGATAAGTTAAAGTTTTGATTGCACTTCTGCCAAGAGCGATTATAATACGTCCACTCAAACTACTCCACCCAGTCTGTGAGGCAGCCTTGCCCATTGTCCAAGAGACCACCTGGCCCCAAGCCCTGTCACTCATCGCGCAGCGCATCGACAAGGCTTCCTTTGAGACCTGGTTCTCCCCGGTCTCAGCCCTGGTGGAGCAGGATGGCTCCCTGACAGTGTCAGTGCCCTCCAAGTTCTTCCAAGACTGGTTCCATGCGCACTATATGGACCTCATCCGCGAGGCCCTGCGCGATGCCAATGGGGGCGAGGCGGATTTTCGCGTGCTGGTCAGCGATGCCAGCCGCCAAGGCTGGGAAGACAGCATGAACCTGGCCGCCGCGTCTGAGCCCTCGGCTCCGGCCCAGCCCGCGGCTGGCTTCAAGCCCTCCACTGAGATCGTCAAGGGCGTGCCGCTCAACGCGCGCTACCTCTTTGACACCTTCATCATCGGCAACAGCAACCGCTTCGCCTGCGCCGCTGGCATGGCCGTGGCCGAGGCCCCCAGCCGCAGCTACAACCCCCTGCTGGTCTACGGCGGCGTGGGCCTGGGAAAGACCCACCTGCTGCACGCCATCGGCAACTACCTGCGCGCCTGCCGGCCCGAGCTGCGCGTGCTCTATGTCAGCTCAGAGATCTTCCTCAACGAGATGGTGCGCTGCCTGCGCGACAACCGCATGGACCAGTTCCGCGGCTGCGTGCGGGCCATGGACGTGCTGCTGGTGGATGACATCCAGTTCATGGAAGGCAAGGAGGCCATGCAGCAGGAGTTCTACAGCACCTTCAATGCCCTGTTCGAGCACTCCAAGCAGATCGTGGCCACCAGCGACCGCCATCCCAAGGACATCCAAGTCAGCGACAAGCTGCGCAGCCGCTTTGAATGGGGCCTGACGGTCGACATCCAGGCCCCGGACCTGGAGACCCGCATCGCCATCCTCAAGAAGAAGTGCGAGCTGGAGCACCTCAGCGTGCCCAACGATGTGCTGCTGCTCATCGCCGAGAGCATGCGCAGCAACATCCGCGACATGGAAGGCTCGCTCACCAAGGTGGCGGCCTACGCATCCCTCTCGCACAGCGAGCTCAACCTGGGGCTGGCCCGCGATGTGCTGAAGGACGTGCTGCAGAGCCCGGCCCGCGTGGTGAGCATAGACCACATCCAGGCCGAGGTGGCCTCCCACTACCACATCAAGGTCAGCGAGCTGCGCGGCAAGGTGCGCACCAGCAACATCGCCTTCGCCCGCCAGGTGGCCATGTACATCTCCCGCGAGCTCACCCATGCCTCGCTCACCGAGATCGGCGAGGCCTTTGGCGGCAAGAACCACAGCACTGTCATCCATGCCATCGAGCGGGTCAAGGAGCACATGGAGACCAACGGCACCCTGGTCAGCCAGATCGATTCCCTCACCCACAAGATCAGCGGCTGACGGCCCGCTTAGGCCCATCCTCATCCCCGCCCGCGCCAGGGCGGGGATTTTTTTTGGCGCGCCATGCCCCAGCCCAGCCAAGACCTGCAGCAGTGGATACCCCGGCTGATCGCCGCATGGCGCCGCATGGCCCAGGCGCCCGCCCAGGGCCTGCCCCAGGACCGCCTGGAGGCGCACGAGGCCTCGCGCGTGGCGCGCGCGCTGGCCGGGCTCTCCGCGGGCCTCAAAGGGGGCCGGGGCCTGGCCGGGGCGGACTACATGAGCCACCCGGACCTGCTGGGCGCCTACTTGCTCTGGTTCTGGCCGGTGAGCTACCTGCAGGCGCGCGCCAGCCTGCTGGAAGCCGGCATCCCAGGCTCGGGCGCCGCGCTGGACCTGGGCAGCGGGCCCGGGCCGATGGCGCTGGCCCTGGCTGACCATGGCTTCACGCGCGTGCTGGCCGCCGAGCGCAGCCCCCAGGCCCTGGCCCTGCTGCGCCGCCTGAGCAAGGCCGGCGGCGGCCGGGTGCAGGCCGTGGAATGGCAGGCCCCAGAGGACCCTGGCGCCCCAGGCGGCCTGCCCGAAGGCGGCCCCTGGGGCCTGGTGAGCCTGGGGCATGTGGCCAATGAGCTCTATCTGGCCAGCCCTGAGCCCCTGGCCAGCCGGGCGGCCCTGCTAGCCTCCTGCGCGGGCAGCCTTAGCCCCGGGGGCGCCCTGCTGCTCATCGAGCCGGCCCTGCTTGGCACCAGCCGCGAGGGCCTGGCCCTGCGCGACCGCATGCTGGCGGCCGGCTTGAGCCTGCGCTGGCCCTGCCTCTGGCAGGCCGCCTGCCCAGCCCTCAAGCAGGAAGGCCAGACCTGCCACAGCGAATTCGCCTGGGAGGCGCCTGCCATCACGGCTCAGCTGGGCCTGCGGGCCGGCCTCAAGAAGGAGAGCCTCAAATGCCTGGCGCTGGCCTTTGGCGAGCCCCTCCCGGCCCCTGAGGGCGCCTGGAGGGTGGTTGGGGGCCACCTGCTCAGCAAGAACGGCACCCGGCGCCTGATGGTCTGCGGCAAGGGTGGCCGCATGAATCTGAGCCTGCCCAAGGCCGTGCGCACCGACCAGGCGCCCGCCTTTCTGGGACTCAAGCGCGGGGACCTGGTGCTGGCCCAGGGCACAGAGGCCAAGGCCAGCGGCATGGCGCTCAGGGACGGCAGCCAATGCCAGCGCCTCCACGCATGCCAGCCCCTCTTGAGCAAGCCTCAGCGCGTGGGCCGCACCTTGCATCGGTCGAGCTGGACATCCTCAAACTCCCGGGCATAGCCTTCCATCAGCTCCCGGGTGAAGGCAGCGGCGCCGATCTGGTAATCCTCCAGGCCCACGGTGGGCACCGGCGTCCCCTGGCTGCGGACATTGATGCCCACATGGATCTTGGTGCTCACCGGGGTGAGGGCGGCGATGCTGACATTCAGCTTGCGGGCCCCGTCATAGAGGTCATTGCCCCGGCGCTCCAGGGCCACGCGGCCCAGCCGGCGGTGGATGCCCTCCATCACCGAGGCCACCAGCAGGCGCTGGCGCCACACGGCCTTCTCCAGGTCTCGGTCAAAGTGCTCGATGATGAAATGGGCCATGCGGCTGGACCAGATGGGGGCGTTGGCCTTGACGTCCGCCAGGTCCACCATCTCCGGCAGCTTCACATCGCAGGGGCCGATGAAGGCGATGATGCTGTCGCCCTGCACCCCATGGGCCTTGAAGGCCCAATGGCTGTCGATGGCCCGGCCATCATAGGCCTCGTCCTCCTCGATGAACAGCGCTCGCATGCTCTCTCCGAATGAAAAAAGGCCTTGCCAGGGTGCAAGGCCTTCGTCTTTTAGGGGCCGGTCAGGGGCCGGCCTGGGCCACGGGCGGCAGCCTGGGGCCCAGGAAGCGCTTGGCCACGGCCACGAACTTCTCGGGGACATCGCTGACAAAGAAGCGGTGGCGCCCCATGGCCAGGGCAGGCCCATGCTCCGCCAGGCCCTGCTCTTCCAGCAGCACCTTCACCTGGCGCGCCGCCTCGAAAGCCGAATCGACCAGGCGCACCTTGCGGCCCACGGTCTTCTGGATGACCTCGCGCAGCAGGGGGTAATGGGTGCAGCCCAAGAGCAGCGTGTCGATGCCCTGCCCCTTGAAGGCCGCAAGGTAGGCGCGGGCCACGTCATAGGTCACCTTGTGGCCCAGCCAGCCCTCTTCCACCAGCGGCACGAAGAGCGGGCAGGCCCGCGAGGTGATCTTGAGCCCAGGGTCCAGGCCCAGCAGGGTCTGCTGGTAGCTGTCGCTCTCGATGGTGGCCACCGTGCCGATGACGCCCACCTTGCGGTTGCGCGTGACCTGGTGGGCGGCGCGGGCGCCGGGCTCGATCACGCCCACCACCGGGATGCGCAGGGCGTAGCGCAGGCTGGGCAGCACATAGGCCGAGGCGCTGTTGCAGGCCACCACCAGCAGCTTGATGTGCTCGCGCGAGAGGAAGCGGGCATTCTCCAGCGAGAAGCGGATCAGCGTCTCGCGGGCCTTGTTGCCATAGGGGAAGCGGGCGGTGTCGCCAAAGTACACCACCTTCTCCGCGGGCAGCTGGCGCATGATCTCGCGGACCACGGTGAGGCCGCCCACGCCGGAATCGAAGACCCCGATGGCCGCGGGCTGGCGCCGGGCGCTCAAGCGGGCCATCCTCAGCTCCGCATCAGCTTGTATTCCAGGGAGTCCACCAGGGCCTCCCAGGAAGCTTCCAGGATGTTCTCGTGCACGCCCACGGTGAACCAGTTGTCCTTGCCGTCGGTGGTCTCCATCAGCACGCGCACCTTGCTGCCGGTGCCAGATTTCCCCTGCAGCACGCGCACCTTGTAGTCCGTGAGCCGGGTGCCCTTGAGCTTGGGGTAGAAGGATTCCAGGGCTTGGCGCAGGGCGTTGTCCAGGGCGTTGACCGGGCCTTGGCCCTCTGCCGCGGTGTGGCGCACCTGGCCGGCCACCATCACCTTCACCGTGGCCTCGCACATCACGCCCTGCGAGGTGTCCTTGAAGCGCTTGACCGCCACGGTGTAATGGTCCAGGTCGAACCAGGAGCGGCGGCGGCCCATCACCTTGTCCAGCAGCAGCCGGAAGCTGGCATCGGCGCCCTCGAACTGGTAGCCCTCGTGCTCCAGCTGCTTGACCCGCTCGATCACCTCGCGGGCATGCGCCGAGTCCTTCTCGAGCTTGATGCCATAAGCGGCGGCGCGCTGGATCACCGAAGAGCGGCCGGCCTGGTCTGAGATGAGGATGCGGCGGTGGTTGCCCACGCGCTCGGGCGGCAGGTGCTCGTAGCTGCGGCTGTCCTTTATGACGGCATCGGCATGGGTGCCCGACTTGTGGGCGAAGGAGGAGAGCCCCACATAGGGCTGGTGCTCATTCAGCGCCACATTGGCGATGCTGGCCACCGTGCGCGCGACCTCGGTGAGCCGGGCCACGGCGGCATCGGGCATGCAGTCGATGCCCATCTTGAACTTGAGGGCCGGGATGATGGTGACCAGGTTGGCGTTGCCGCAGCGCTCGCCCAGGCCGTTGATGGTTCCCTGCACCTGGCGGGCCCCGGCGCGCACGGCGGCCAGGCTGTTGGCCACCGCAACGCCGCTGTCATCATGGCTGTGGATGCCGATGCGCAGGCCCTTGAGCGCGGCGACCGCCGCCGCGGTGGTCGAGGCCACCTCCTCGGGCAGCCGGCTGCCGATGGTGTCGCAGAGCACCAGCGCCTCGGCCCCGCCGCGCGCGGCGGCCTTGAGGCAGCGCAGGGCGTACTCGGGGTCATCGGCATAGGCGTCAAAATAGTGCTCCGCGTCATAGATGACGCGGCGGCGGCGCTTGCGGAAGAACTCGGCCGTGCCCTCGATCAGCTTGAGGTTCTCCTCGCGGCTGATGCCCAGCACCCTTTCCACATGCAGCCCCCAGGTCTTGCCAAAGAAGCAGACCACCTCGGTGCCGGCTTCAAACAGGGCCAGGATGGCCGGGTCGTCCTCAGGGCGCACGCGGGCCCGGTGGGTCGAGCCAAAGGCCACCAGCTGGGCCCGGCGCAGCTTGAGCTTGCGGGCCCGCTTGAAGAATTCCAGGTCGGTGCTGCGGTTGGGCGCCGGGTAGCCGCCCTCGATGAAGTCGACCCCCAGGCTGTCCAGCACCTCGGTGATGGCCAGCTTGTCATCCACCGAGAAGCTGACGTCATCCCCCTGCCCGCCATCCCGCAGGGTCGTGTCGAAGAGCTGCAAGTCTGCCTTGGTCTTGGGCTGGGGCATGGTTCAGGCCAGATGAAGGGCCTTCATGGCCAGCAGAAAGGCCGCCGAGCAGGCCAGCAAGGCCCCCAAGGCCGCCTTCAGGTGCCAGGAAGGTGAGAAGTCCAGGTTGATGATGTCGATGCCGCCGGGGGCGCTCAAGCCGGGGCCTCCCCCAGCTTGAAGGCCTTGTGGATGGCGCGCACGGCGCGCTCGATGTCCGCCTCCGCCAGCACCACCGAGATCTTGATCTCGCTGGTGGAGATCATCATGATGTTGATGCTCTCGGCGGCCAGCGCGCCGAACATGCGGTTGGCAACGCCGGAATGCGAGCGCATGCCCACCCCCACCACCGAGACCTTGCCGATGTTGTCCTGGGCCAGCACCTCGCCGGCGCCCATGGAGGAGGCAGCCTGCTCCAGCACGGCACGGGCCCGCGCCAGGTCGCTCTTGGCCACGGTGAAGCTCAGGTCGGTGCTGCCGTCGCGCGAGATGTTCTGGATGATCATGTCGATGTTGAGCTCAGCATCGGCCAGCGCGTCGAAGATGCGGGCCGCGATGCCCGGCTGGTCCTTGATGCCCCGCACCGTCAGCTTGGCTTCGTCCTTGTTGTAGGTGACCCCTGACACCAGCAGCTGTTCCATCCCATTGCTCTCCTGGATGAGCGTGCCCGGCCTCTCGTGGAAGGTGGACCGCACGTGGATCTTGACGTTGTTCTTCTTGGCAAATTCGACGCTGCGGGCGTTGAGCACCTGGGCCCCCAGGCTCGACATCTCCAGCATCTCGTCGTAGCTCAAGGCCTTGAGCATGCGGGCATCCGGCACGATGCGCGGGTTGGCGGTGAACACCCCGTCCACATCCTTGCAGAACTCGCACAGCTCAGCCTTGAGGGCCGCCGCCAGGGCCACCGCGGTCAGGTCGCTGCCGCCGCGGCCCAGGGTGGTGATGTCATCATCCTCGGTCTGGCCCTGAAAGCCCGCCACGATGACGATCTTGCCCAGCTTGATGGCCTTGCGGATCTTCTCATCGCCTATCTTGACGATGCGCGCCCTGCCAAAGGCCTCATCCGTGATGATGCCCACCTGCGGGCCGGTGAAGCTGATGGCGTCATGGCCCAGGGCCTTCAGCGCGATGGCGAGCAGCGCGATGCTCTGCTGCTCGCCCGTGGCCAGCAGCACGTCCATCTCGCGCTCATCCGGGTGCTCGGTGATCTGCTGGGCCATGGCGATGAGGTCATCGGTGGTGTCGCCCGGCGCGGAGACCACCACCACCATGGCATTCCCTTGCGCCCGCCCGCGGGCCACACGCTCGGCCACTGCCTTCATCTTGGCCGCATCGGCGACTGATGAGCCGCCGTACTTCTGGACGATCAACGCCACTTTCTTCATCCCTCCCAATGGCTCGCTTGCCTCAGGCCTTTGCCGCGGCCGGCGCGGCCAGGGTGTCCATCAGCGTCCAAGCTTCCAGCGCATCGCCGCCGGCGGCGGCGATGGATTCATCAAAGCCGGCCGGGCCGGCCTGGCCCACGGTGCTGTCATGGTACAGGTAAGGCACCGGCTCAAAGGTGTGCGTGCGCACATCGCAGGGCGTGGGGTGGTCCGGCATGATGAGCATGCGGAAATCCTGGCCCAGCAGGCCCTGGAGCATGGGCGCCAGCACCAGGCTGTCGATGAGCTCGATGGCCCGCACCTTGGCGGCCGGGTCGCCCTTGTGCCCGGCCTCGTCCGTGGCCTCCATGTGCACATACACCAGGTCATGCTTCTTGAGGAACTTGAGCGCCGCATCGGCCTTGCCGGCCCAATTGGTGTCCAGCCAGCCGGTGAGGCCCGGCACCTTGATGACCTCCATGCCGGCGGCCATGCCCAAGCCGCGCACCAGGTCCACGGCTGAGATCACGCCGCCCTGCAGCCCGCGCAGGGCCTTGAAATCGGGCAGCTCAACGCCCTTGCCCTGGCCCCACAGCCAGGCCATGTTGGCGGTCTTCTTGCCCTCGCGCCGGCGCTCGCGGTTGACCTCATGCCCCTCCAGCAGCAGCTGGGAATCCAGCATCAGCTGCTTGAGCGCGCTCCCCTTCTTGCCGCGCGGGAGATGGCCCTCGATGGCCTGGCCCATGATGTCGTGCGGCGGCACGCACTGGCTCTCCTCAAATCCGGCCCCGGCCAGCACCGCCAGGTGGCGGTACTGCACCCCGGGGATGAAGCGCAGGCCCTTGCCGCCCAGGCGCTCATCCAGCATGCGGATCAGCGGCTTGGCATCCTCGGTGTCGATGCTCCCGGCGCTGTAATCCTCCATCTGGCCGCCGGCCACATGCACCAGGTTGCAGCGGAAGACCACCTCATTCTTCTTCAGCTCAACGCCCAGCGCCTTGGCTTCGAGCGGCGCGCGGCCCGAGTAGTGCTTGCGGGGGTCATAGCCCAGCACCGCCATGTTGCCCACATCGCTGCCCATGGGCAGCTCCTTGACCCCGGTCCAGGCCAGGCCCACCCGCGAGCGGGCGGCCAGGGCGTCCATGGCCGGCTTCTTGGCTGCCTGCATGGGCGTCTTGCCGCCCAGCGCGGGCAGGGGGTGGTCGGCCATCCCATCGCAGAGCAGGACCACATATTTCATGCTATTCGGCCTTGGGCGTGGGCTTGGGCAGGTGGTCGATGAAGCTGGCCTGCTCCTTCTTCATCTCAAGCAAGGCGGTTTTGGCCTCGGCATTCTTCTTGTCCAGCTTGAGCGCGGCCTTGTAGGCGGCAATGGCATCCGGGTAGTCATGGTAGCCGCGGCAGGCCTTGCCCAGGCCCAGCGCAAAGTCCACGCTCTTGGGGTCCAGCCCCGCGGCCTGGCGGTACTCATCAATGGCCTTCTGGGCCTCATCGTGGTAGACGAAGGCCTTGTCCTGCGACTGCAGCTTCTGGGCGTGGCTGTAGAGGATCTCCGCCAAGTTGTAGTGGCCGCCGGCGAACTCGCTGTCGATGTCCACGGCCTTCAGGCAATCCTGCAGGGCCAAGTCCCAGTTGCCGTCCGCCCAGTGGGCCACCCCGCGGTTGGACCAGGCCGCCGCGTAATCCTCGTAGTTCTTGATGGCCAGGGTGTACTGGTCAATGGCCTCGGGGTAGCGGCCGATCAGGTAGTAGCAGCGCCCCAGCTCATTGTGCGCCTCAGCGAAGTCGCCATCCATGCGCACCGCTGCCTCCAGGTGGCTGATGGCCGGGCCCAGGTCGGCCTTGGGGCCGTCCTTCTTGATGGCCAGGCGCTTGAGCAGCAGCCCCAGGCGGAAGTGGGTGAGGGTGACGGTCTTGAGGTCCGCCATGGGCTGGACGCCCAGCGCCCGCTCATAGGAATCCTGGGCCTTGGCATCCTTGCTGATGTTCTCGAAGCCGCATCCCAGATGGTACCAGGCGATGGTCAGGCGGGGATTGGTGAAGGTGGCATGCTTGAAGGCCGTCACCGCGCCCAAGAAGTCCCCCAGGTTGTTCTGGCACAGGCCCCACTGGTCATAGGCCTCGGCATAGTCCATCTTCTGCTGGGTGGCCTTCTCGAACTTCTTGGCCGCCCCCTTCCAGTCCTGCTTGGCCATCAGCTCAACGCCGTCGGCATAGGTCTCATTCTCGATGCCGGCATCGCTGTGCGCCTCCGCGGCGCCAAGGGGCGTCAGGGCCAGCATCAGGGTGCCCGCCAGCAGGCAGGCTTTGGTCCAGGGTCGCACGAGGTAACCTCCGAAGAGCGGTGAGGGATGCGGGAGCTAGAGCTTGAGCAGCTTGGTGATGGCGGAGAGCGTGGGCTTGACGACCTCGGGCTTGGGGCTCTCGGCCACCGCCCGGTCAGGGTCCTTGATTCCGTGGCCCGTGAGCACGCAGGCCAGGGTGAGGCGGCGCTTGCCCAGGCGGCGGGCCTGGCGCTTGAAGTAGCCGGCCCGGCCCAGGGCCAGGGCCCCGGCCACGCTGGCGGCCGAGGCGGGCTCGCAGAACACGCCCTCCAGCCGCGCCAGCAGGCGGTAGGCCTCGATGATCTGGCGGTCGGTCACCGCGTCGATGAGGCCCCGGCTCTGGTCGCGGGCCGCCTCGGCCTGCTTCCAGCTGGCCGGGTTGCCTATCTTGATGGCCGTGGCCAGGGTCTTGGGATGGGCGATGGGCCGGCCCTTGACGATGGGGGCCGAGCCGGCGGCCTGAAAGCCCAGCATCACGGGCAGGCCGCGGCTCATGCCGTGGGCCTTGGCCTCCTGGTAGCCCTTCCAATAGGCGGTGATGTTTCCGGCATTGCCCACCGGGATGGCGTGGAAGTCGGGGGCCTTGCCGCCCAGCTGCTCCACCACCTCAAAGGCGCCGGTCTTCTGGCCCTCGATGCGGTAGGGGTTGATGCTGTTGACCAGGGTGATGGGGTAGCTGGCCGTGATCTGCTTCACCAGGCCCAGGGCGTCGTCAAAGTTGCCCTCCACCGCCACCACCCGCGCCCCATGCATGATGGCCTGCGAGAGCTTGCCCAGGGCGATGGCGCCCTTGGGCAGCAGCACCACGCAGCGCATGCCGGCCCGCGCGGCATAGGCCGCGGCCGAGGCCGAGGTGTTGCCGGTGCTGGCGCACATGACCACCTTGGCGCCCTCCTCGGCGGCCTTGCTGATGGCCATGGTCATGCCGCGGTCCTTGAAGCTGCCCGTGGGGTTGAGGCCCTCGTACTTCAGCCACAGCTCCACCTCGGGGCCCATCAGGGCGGCCAGGCGCGGGGCCGGGATGAGGGGCGTGTTCCCCTCCAGCAGGGTCACCACCGGGGTCTTGGCGGTCACGGGCAAAAAGGCCCGGTATTTCTCTATCAAGCCGCGGTAGGCTTTGCTCATCTCAGTCCTCTTCAGGGATCTCGAGCCGCATGACCAGGGTCTTGTCCTTGATCACCGGCAGGCGCTCGATGGCGGCCAGCGCGTCCATCAGGCTCTTCTCGCTGGCGTTGTAGGTGGAGATGATGACCGGGACCTTGTCCCCCTTCTTGCGCTCCTTCTGGGCCACCGAGGAGATGCTGATGCCGAACTCGGCCAAGATGCCCGAGATGGTGGCCAGCACGCCGGGCTGGTCCAAGGCCACAAAGCGCAAGAAGTAGCGGCCCTGCACCTCGTCGGCGCGCAGCACGCGCCGGCTGGCCACGCGATTCACGTCATAGGCCACGGAGGGGACCTTGCCGGCCACGCCGGCGGCCAGGTTGCGGCCGATGAAGATGATGTCCGAGATGACCGCGCTGGCGGTGGGCAGCTTGCCCGCCCCGCGGCCATAGAGCATCACATTGCCCACCGCGTCGCCGTTGACGAAGATGGCGTTGTAGACATCGTCCACCGATGCCAAGGGATGGTCCTTGGGGATGAGGGTGGGCGCCACGCGCAGCTCAAGGCCGTCATCGCCGTGGGCCTTGGCCACCGCCAGCAGCTTGATCTCGCAGCCCAGCTCCTCGCGGGCATCCGCGATGTCCCTGAGGCTGATCTCGCGGATGCCCTGCACCTGGATGTCTTCCACGCAGATCCGCTGGTCGAAGGCGATGGAGGCCAAAATGGCCAGCTTCTGGGCGGCGTCATGCCCATCCAGGTCGTAGCTGGGGTCGGCCTCGGCATAGCCCTTCTTCTGCGCCTCGGCCAGGGCCTCTTTGAAGCTCTTGCCGTCCTCCGCCATCTTGGTGAGGATGTAATTGGTGGTGCCGTTGAGGATGGCCAGCAGGTTCTCGATGCGGTTGGCCGCCAGCCCGTCATTGATGGCCTGGATGCAGGGGATGCCGCCCCCCACCGCCGCCTCCAGGTACACGTCCACCTGGCGGTCATGCGCGGCCTGGAATATCTCATCCCAATGGCGGGACATCACCGCCTTGTTGGCGGTGACCACATGCTTGCCGGCGTGGATGGCGCGCAGGATGTAGCCGCGGGCCGGCTCAAAGCCGCCCATCAGCTCCACCACCATCTTGACGCGCGGGTTCTCCAGCACGCGGGCCGGGTCGTCGGTCAGCTCTATGCCCGCGGGCAGGTCCGGGCGCGGCTTGTTCATGTCGCGCACCAGGGCCACCACCACGCGCACCGGCGCGCCGATGCGGCTCTCGATGAGGGGGCGGTTGCGCTCCAAGAGCTCCACCACGCCCTGCCCCACGGTGCCCAGGCCCAGCAGGCCTATCTCGATGATCTCTTTGCTCTTGGCCATAAAGCCCTAAAAATGGCGTGTTTTTGAGTTGAAAGAAGATTATAAGCGCCGCCCGACGCCGGGTCAAGGACGGCGAAGCCAGCCAAAAGAAAAGCCCCCCTCCCAAGGCTGGGAGGGGGGCTTGACCTTGGGAGACGGCGCCGGATCAGCCCTTCAAGCCGGTGGTGGCGATGCCCTGGATGAAGTAGCGCTGGCCGATGAGGAAGATGATCATCAGCGGCATCAGGGTGATGGTGGAGGCCGCCATCATCAGGTGGGTCTGGGTGCCATAGAGGCTGCGGAACTGGGTGAGGCCCAGCGACAGGGTGAACATGTGGCTGTCGTTGAGGTAGATGAGGGGGTTCATGAAGTCATTCCAGTTGTAGACCACGCAGAACACGGCCACGGTGATGAGGGCCGGCTTGGTCAGGGGCAGCATGATGCGCCAGAAGATGCCAAAGGTGCTGCAGCCATCGATCTTGGCCGCGTCATCCAGGTCCGGCGGGATGCTCATGAAGAACTGGCGCAGCAGGAAGATGTTGTAGGCGCCGCCGCCGAAGAAGGCCGGCAGGGTCAGGGGCAGGAAGGTGTTGGTCCAGCCCATCTTGCTGAAGAGGATGAAGGTGGGGATCATGGTGACCTGGTTGGGCACCATCATGGTGGCCAGCACCAGCACAAAGAGCCAGCCCCGGCCCGGGAAGCGCAGGCGGGCGAAGGCATAGGCCACCACGGCCGAAGAGGCCAGCACGCCCACCACGTTGACCGCGGTGATGAAGAGGGTGTTCCACAGGTAGAGCCAGAAGCTGCCCTTGTTGTCCTGGCCCATGATGAAGCGCCGGACATTCTCCATCATGATCTCCGTGGTGCTCATCTTCTCATCGCTGGGCGCCGCGGCCAGGCTGGCCGCGGGGGCCGCGCTGCCAGAGGGCGAAGCAGAGACAGCCTCAGGGGCGCCGGCAGCAGCCGCGCTGGCCTGGCCAGGAGCCTGGGCAGGGGCCGGGGCAGCCGCAGGCTCGCCATCCAGCGAGAGGTACTGGGGCTTGCCCTGAAGGTACCAGGCTTCGCTGTAGTTGGACCACTTCCAGTCCACGTTCCACGGCGGCATCTGGAAGACGTTCTGGGGCTCCTTCAGCGAGATGGCGATCATCCAAGCCAGCGGGATGATCATCAGGATGGAGAGCACCATGATCACGGTGAAGGCCAGCGCGTCCCTGGCGCCGGCTTGGCGGCGCTTGGAGAGCCAGAAGGCATTGGGCTGCGAAGCAGTGGGCATTCGAGAAGCTCCTCTTTTCAGGGGTGCAGATGCTGCTCTGACGCGGCGCTCAGTTCTTGAGCTCGCCCTCGTAGTACACCCAGCCCGAGAACTTGAACTGGATGAGGGTGGCCAGCATGATGATGATGAACAGGACCCAGGCCATGGCCGAGCCGTAGCCGAACTGGTGGAACTGGAAGGCCACCTGGTAGACGTAGAGCACATAGAACAGCGCGGCATCCGCCGGCGCGCCGTTGCCGCCCGAGAGGATGAAGGCCTGGGTGAAGACCTGGAAGCTGCCGATGAGGCTCAGGATGAGGTTGAAGAAGATGACCGGCGAGAGCATGGGCAGGGTCACGTTGAGGAACTGCTGCCACTTGTCGGCGCCGTCAATCTCAGCGGCCTCATAGAGCTGCTCAGGGATGCCCTGCAGGCCGGCCAGGTAGATGATCATGCCGCTGCCCACGCCCCACAAGCTCATGATGATGTAGGCGGGCTTGGCCCAAGCCGGGTTGCCCAGCCATTCCGGGCCCTGGAAGGAGGGCAGCGCCGGGAAGATGCTGGTCAGCAGGTGGCTGAAGCCATTGATGGCGAAGTTCAGCAGGCCGTTGCTGGGATGGAAGATGAAGTAGAAGAGGATGGAGCTGGCCACGCCCGCCATGACGCTGGGCAGATAGAAGATGGTGCGGAAGATGGCGATGCTCTTGAACTTCTGATTCATGAGCAAGGCGACCAAAACACCAGCCACCATGCCCACAGGCACCGAGACGCTGGTGAAATAGAACGTGTTCCAGACCGCAGTATAAAAGCGGTGATCAACCGTCATCTGGTGGAAATTATCAAGCCCAACCCAGCGGACTGAATCAAGCCCACCGATGCCGTTCCATTCCGCAAAGGACAGCGCCAATGAGAAGAGGATTGGGCCGCCCATGAAGAACAGGAAACCAAGCACCCATGGCGATATAAACAGATATCCGGTTAACGCCTCTTTTTGCAGGCCAGACAAACCGGAACGGCGCGCTACGGATTCAGCCATAAAGGCGATTGCCTCGAGCTTGGTTAAATATTTTGGGATGCGGCAATATACCGCTTAATGTTTCATTCGTCAATGGGGTTGTGTTGCGCCCGTCGAAATCTTTATTTTATAAGTATTATGCTACTTAAAATAGACATCATCCATCAGCAGAACGCCATCGCCCTGCTTCTCGCGCAACTGGCCTTGCAGGCTGCCCAGGCACTGGACATCCAAGGTGTCATCGCCGCCCTGATTGCCGGAATAGATGCTGCGGGTGAACTGGTCCCAGCCGATGGAATAGCGCTTCCAGCGCCCGGTGCCCGTCACGTCAGAGGACACCCAGACTTCGTCATCCGCGCCGTTCTTCTTCCCTTCTTCGACCATCACATTGAAGTTGATGCCCACGTCAGCCTTGGCCCAGAACTCGATGCCCCGGGTTCCCTTGGCATTCAGGCAGCCATCATCCGGCAGGTAGTTGGATCCAAAGCCCCAGCCGCAGCCCCAGTTGCCATTGCCGGTCTTGTAGGTGACCTTCAAGGCCTTGGTGCCGCCATGCACATCCTGGTCCTCTTCGCTCACATTGGCCTGGCCGCCAGCAGCCTGGTTGCCAAAGCCATAGGTGCTCTTGAGGCCCTTCTCAAAATCCTCATACAGCACAGGCGGCACATTGCCCACGGCCTGGCCTCCGCCAGCGGCATTCTTGAAGACCACGAAATGCTGGCAACCAGCCAGCAACGCGGCAATGGCACTTAAGAGCAGCAGACGAGTGATGCGCATTGAGGCTCCTTGCAAGAGGTAAAGATCTCAATTGAAGGTGATGTCATCCACGGAAATGTCGTAATTAAAACCTTTGTGTGCGTTCCCGACATTATTCTTGGGCTCCACCAAGAACCCTATGATCTGCTGGTGCGCGGTGGGCCAGAGAACATGAGGGGGATTCTCAAAGAGCGGACCCGTCATCTTCTTGTTGCCATCGGTCCCAAAAGTCGGGTTGTCCGGGAAGTCCACCGTCACCCTGTGCCAGGCCCCATCCACAACTATGCCAGTGGCGCTGTTCAGGACAAAGCCCCAATAAGCGTAGTCAGTGATGGCCACGCTGACCACGCAGAAGAAGTAATAGTAGTTCGTAGGATCGGTCTGGACATTGGGGGCCGGCACATTCTTCGGGAGCTTGTAGCTGAAGCTAAAGCGTCGGTTCGGGGAGACCACGTCCGCGTCCACAGTCTGGCCGAACATGAGCTCAGCCTCGGCATAGGGATAGGACACAGGCGCAAAAAGAGTCTCATCGTTCCAACCCGAAAAACCCCAGATGTGCATGCAATTGCCCGGCGTGCCTCCCGGCAAATTGCTTCCCCCGGGTTGGATGATGAGATTGGGATAGGGGTTGATATAAGCGGGCTGAAAGGGCACCCCCACTGGCGTGGTCAACGGAGTTTGTTTGGGCCCGTAGTCCGTATACTCCGAACCGCCGTAGTAATCCACATACAGGCCGGTATTAGTGGGATTGCCAATACCCTTGCCCCAATTGGGATGCTCAAAGTCATCAATCACCAGGCCATAGGGAGCTGTGGGCGCGGGCGTGATGGTGGGTCCTACATGCGCGCCCAAGGGCGAGGTGCGGCTGCAGCCAACTGCGGATGCCAGGCTTGCCAAGCCAGCCAAGCCGCAGGCCAAGACCAAGAGGCTTATCAATGTTTGTGTTCGCATTTTCATCACGACCCCTGCCTCTTAGAAGAAGCGGATGTAATCAAGGTCCAGCACAAAATCTTCGGTCACCGGGGTTTCCTGCTGGAATTGGATGCCAGAGAGGTTTGCAAGCACGTCATTGATGTTCACATAGCCCTTGCCCAAGTAAAGCTGCTTCATGTCCTGAAAATAAACCACCACCTGGCGCCAGCGGGTCTCGTCAATGAGCTGGTCTCCAAAGACCAGCTCAAAGACATTGTAATCCTTGTAGGGCAGGCCACCCGCGTTGCCAGCGTTGAGCCCAACGCCAAAGTTGCCCTTGCCCCGGGCATAGAAGCTGAACCCGTGGTAATCGAGCAGGTTGAGGCCCGAATGTGGAGCCCGAATGCTGTTGAAATAGAAGGTGATGTTGGCGTAATCAAAAGAGTTGTTTGCCCCCACCTTATGACCTTCCCAGCGGACATAAAAATCGCGGTCGGCCTGGGTGCCACCCACGCCCAGGGCATCGCTGACCGGGGCAGTAGTCACACCCATGGAGGGGCTGTAATAGGTGCCCGCGGCATTATGCCCGTAGAGGCGCAGATAGGAGAAGTTGTTGGAGGGATCAGGCCCGTAGCTGCCGCTTAAGGCCTTATAACGGTTGGGCCCATGGGTTTTTGTGTAGGCATAAGATAGAACAGGAGGATAGTTCACAAAGACCCAACCCGTGCCGCCGCACTGGTATTCAAAATCGCCTGCAAGCGCCGAACCAACCCCATGGAAGAAAGTGGAGCAGACCTGGTCCTGGTTCACGTCCACCGCGAGGCCGGTCGCGTAATGGTCAGTGCAGTAAAGGGTGTTGGAGTCCTGGATGATGGGGATGCCAGGCAAAGCGACAGACGTCACCGATGGGCTCATGATATTACTGGCCTTGCGGCTGCATCCTGCCAGCAAGGCTGCAGCCATGCTGCTCAAAGCCAAGATACGGATCGAAGTGCGCATCATCTCTCCTTGAGCCAGGCTCAGAACTTCATCCGCACAGTGGCATCTATCTCCTGGGTCATCCCAGTGCCATTATAGAGCCCAGCGCCAGCAGCTTGGACTTCGCCTTGCCAGACATTGTGCTGGCTGTAAGCCAAATAAACATTGGTGGCTTTGGAGATGTCCCAACTCACGCCGCCCGTGTAGCTGTCGATGAGATAGGCACTGTAGTACCACTGATAGCGCTGGCCCACAACAATGGAGCCGGTGTTGACAAAGTCAGAGCCATCCCACTGCTGGTGCTGAAAGCCGCCCAGCAGATGCAC
>CAYXCT010000019.1:0-8046 GCA_964463435.1 uncultured bacterium
GCCCTTCTTCAGGCAGGCCTTCACCTGGGGCCACTGCTCCTTCTGCCCGGCGTCGGAGAGCAGGTATTGGATGATGGTGGCCTTGCCGATGGCCTCCTCGATGCTGGGGAAGAGGTTCTTGCCCTCAACCCAGCCGTCCTTGACGGCGTTGTCCCAGCCCTTGCCGCCCTTGCGCTGGCCCACGATGACGTTGATGCCGTTGTCGCGCAGGTTGAGGGACTGGCCGTAGCCCTGGGGCCCGTAGCCCAGCACCGCCACCACCTCGCCCTTGAGGGCCTCGCGGGCCTTGTCCAGGGGCATCTCCTCGCGGGTGATGACCTCCTCGATGCTGCCGCCGAAATCGATCTTCGCCATGCTGCCTCCTCTTATTATTGGGTGTCCGCTGGGGGACGGTTGTTGTGGGCTCAGGCGCCCAGGGCCCGGCCCGCGCCGCGGGCGATGGCCACCGCGCCGGTGCGCACCAGCTCGAGCACGCCAAAGGGCTCCAGCAGCTGGATGAGGGCCTGATTCTTGTCCATGGCGCCGGTGATCTCCACGGTCATGGAGGCGGGGGTCACGTCCACGATCTTGGCGCGGAAGATGTTGGCGAAGCCCTGGATCTCATCGCGCTGGCCCGGGCCGGCCTTCACCTTCACCAGGCACAGCTCGCGGTCGATGTGGGCCTCGGCGGTCAGGTCCACCACCTTGATCACATCCACCAGCTTGTCCAGCTGCTTGCGGATCTGCTCCAGCACCGCGTCATCGCCGCCGGCCACGATGGTCATGCGCGACACGGCCGCATCCTCGGTCTCGCCCACGCTGAGGCTCTGGATGTTGTAGCCCCGGCTGCTGAACAGGCCCGAGATGCGGGCCAGCACGCCGGGCTTGTTCTCCACCAAAACGCAAAGGGTATGCCGCATGCTGCCTCCCAATGTCCCGGCAAGCGCCGGGGTCTCCTCAAAATACAGGCTCAGGCCTTGTCCGCGGCCTCGGGCAGGGGCAGCTCAGAGAGCAGCTCCTTGAGGCCCACGCGGGTCACGCCGTGGGCCGAGCCATCCAAAAAACCCGCCTCCAGCAGGCGCGCCATGCGGGCCGCCACGCCGCCCTGCAGCTGCCAGGCCGCCGGGCCCGCGGGTCGGGGCCAGGCTGGCATGGGCCGCGCCGGCTGCCCGGGCAGGGCCGTGGCCGCGGCCTGGGCGATGCGGCCCAGGGCAGCCTTGGCCCCCTCCGCCAGCTCCAGGCTCTGGGCCAGGGCCAGGGCATTGCCCAGGTTGGCGGGCTGGCAAAGGTCAGCGAAGCTGCGGCCCAGGTTGGCCAGGGCCACGGCTTCCCAGCCTGACTGGCGCGCCAGGCCCAGGGGAGCCAAGCCGCAAAGCGGGGCCAGGGCGGCGTTGGGCAGGCTCCACCCGGCTGCCTCGCAGAGATAATGCAGGCCCAGGGGCCACCAGGCCGGGGCGCCCAATCCGGGCTCGAAGCGGCGGCCGTCCATCTCGGCCTGCCAGTCCTGCTGGCCGGCCTTGCCCGCGGCCCATTGCTGGGCCAGCTCGGCCAGCGCGGCATGGCCGCCCAGGTCGCAGACAGCGCTGGCCGGCAGGGCCACGGCGGCCTTGCCCAGGCGCGCCGCGCCCAAGAGCAGGCCTTCCAGGCTCTCCTCATCCCCGGCCAGCAGCACCAGGGCCTGCGGCTCCAATCCCCTGCCCACAGCCTCCAGGGCCTGGCCCAGGGCCTGCGCGCCCCAGCCCGCGGCCAAGCCGGGCAGGCCCGCGGCCGAGGGCAGCTCAACAGGGACAGGGTTGCCGCCCGCGGACTGCGCGCCCAGGCAGGCCGCCTGCATCAAGCCAGGCATCAGCGCCTTCTGGGGATGCAGGGGATGGCAGGCCAGGGCCACCAGCACGCGGTGCCGACCCATCTCCTCTGCCGGGATGCCGGCCGCGGCCAGGGCTTGGTGGGCCGCCATGGCTTGGAGGGTATTCGGCTTGTGCAAGCCTCTGCTCATGGGCCCACCCAAAATCGAAGGCCCATCCCGGCCGGAAACCGGCGCTAGGATGGGCCTGAACTGGTGGAGCTGGGCGGGATCGAACCGCCGACCTCCTCAATGCCATTGAGGCGCGCTCCCAACTGCGCTACAGCCCCTCGAGAGGGTCGGCGTGCGAACCGCCTTCCCCAAAGGTGGAGGGATTGTATTCAAATCCCCAACCCAGGTCAAGCGAATACTTCAGCCTTTGCCGCCCTTCAAGAGCTTCAGCTCAGCCTCAGCGCGCTCCACTTGCTCTTTGGGCGCATGCCCAGAGAGCGCCGCCAGCTTTGAGAGGGCCTCTGCTTGATGCGCCTTGTCGCCGGCCGCGCCAAAGTCGCGGGCCGCGCCCAGCAGAAGGTCGCCCAAGTTGGCGGCGTCGGGCCACTGGGCCGCGGCGCTCGAGAAGGCCGCGGCAGCCTCGGCCAGCTTGCCCTGCGCCTCTAGGCAGTAGGCCGCGCCCGCCGCGGCCACCGGGGCCAGGGGATGGCTGGCATGGGCCGTGGCAAAGGACTTGAACTCTGGCGCGGCCTGGTCGGCCTTGCCCAGGCGCAGGTCGGCCTGGGCCGCGCCCACCAGGGCCGCCAGGGCCGCCTGCGTGCCGCCGTAGCCGCTGCTGATCTCGCGGAAGCGGCTGGAAGCCTGGCTGTACTTCTCCTGGCTGGTGGCATAGCCGCCGTAGGCGCTGCCGCCCTCGTCCGCGGCCGGCGTGGTGTAGACATGCTCCGCATCCGCCAGCAGGTTGCCGGCCTTGACCTCGCGCTCGGCCCGGCTGTGCACCCAATAGGGCACCAGGGCGCCGGCCAGCACCAGCAGGGCACCGGCCACGATCACCTGCTCCAGGTGGCCGCGCACATAGGCCGTGGTGGCCTCCATGGCCTCAGCGAACTCATTGCGCTTGATGGCCTGCTTGATGCGGTGGTTGCTGTAGTGCCTGCCCAAGGGGACTCCAAAGTGAGAAGGTCAGAAGGTGTATTTCGCGCCCACGGAGAACTGGCCAAAGACGCGCTGGGCGCCCGTGCCGCCATCCACGCTGATGCCGTTGTACCAGACATCCACCACCGCCGCCAAGTGCGGCATGAAGGGGTATTCCACGCCGCCGCCGGCGCAGAGGCCAAAGCCGGTGTCCGTGGTGTAGCCCATGATGGGGCTGCCATCGCTTCTCACCGAGGTCTGGATGGCGCTGTTGATCATGTACACGCTGGCGCCCAGGCCCAGGTAGAGGGACCAGTCATCGCGCTCCACGATGTCATACAGGCCCTTGAAGGTGAGGCCGTTCAAGGTGTCGGGCTGGCTGGCGCCGGCGGCCGCCAAGTCAGGCTTGTAGGCAAAGGCCGTGTAGCTGTAAGCCAGCGCCAGCGAGAGCTTCTCCTGGGTCTTGGCCTGGCCCTCCAAGCTGAAGAAGGGCAGGGGCTGCTCGCGGTCCGCCATCTCGCCCGAGGGCATGCTGTAGCCGCCGTGCAGGGCCAGCGAGAACTTGTAATCCGAGAAGGGGCTGGTGGAGATGTGCACCGGCGGGCCGCTCGGCGTGGGCGCCGCTGTGGGCGCTGGGCTGGGCGAGGCCGTGGCTTTGGCCAGCGGGTAATAGCGCCGGGTGCGCGCATCGTAGTAATAGCCCGGGTATTGCTTGACCGCGGGCTGGGCCACGGGCGTGGCAGCGGCATCCGCGGCCAGGGCCCGGCCCAGGCCCAGCGCGCCCAACAGGCAAAGTGCCGTGATGATGCGACCCTTCATGCCGCCTCCACTAGGGCGCCCAAGCCCTCGGCAAACATACCAGAAAGCCGCCCTGGCCGCAAGGCGGGCGCGCTAGCCCCGGCCAGCCATGCGGGCCTTGAGCGCCTCCATGAAGCGCTTGGGCTCGCCCTGGTTGATGCGCAGGCCCGGCACGCAGATGGCCCGCGTGTCATCCAGCAGGATGAAGCTGTAACTGCCGGCGCGCTCCACCGACTTGATCCCGCCATAGGGAAGCAGCTCTTGGGCCGTGGGCGTGCTGTGGGCCAAGCCCTGGGCGGTGAGGCTCAGGCTGCAGTCGCCCAGCGCCCTGGCCGCCGGGCCCTTGAGATAGAGCTCGCGCACCTTGCGGATGATCTGGTTGATGAAGAGCCGCTTCACCAGGCCCCGCAGCAGAAAGCCCAGCAGCAGGGCCAAGGCCAGGGCGGACCACCAGGGCAGCCGGCTGGCCCACAGCCCGGCAAAGCCCAGGCCAAAGCCGCTGATCGCGGCCAGGCGCTGCGAGTTGCGCAGGCTGGCCTGAAGCCGCGGCTCGCGCTCAAAGAGCCAGCGGTTGAAGACCAGCATGTCATCCAGCAGCGTGGTGTAGCTCAGCGTGATTTCAGCTGCCATGCAGATGGCCCCAGAAGATGGTGTCCCCGGCGGGATTCGAACCCACGGCCTACGGTTTAGGAAACCGTCGCTCTATCCAACTGAGCTACGAGGACCTGCTAAGCGCGCAAGAAAGCGCGGATTTTATAGGCTGTGCCCAGGATTGTAAAGCGCCAAGCCCGGCGCGCTATTGGAAACTCCAGCAGAAGCCGTAGCTCTCGCAATAGTCGCTGTAGTCCGAGGGATAGGGCCCGTAGCCCTTGAAGTAGAAGGCGGTCCAGGGCAGGTCCCAGGTCTTGAGGCAGAGGGTGAGGCGCTCGGACACGTTCTGGCCCATGTCCCAATGGTCGTAGCCCGTGCGCAGGTCCAGGGCCAGGCAGGCGTAGTTGAGCGGCCGCCAGGTTGAGCCCCACTCCGCGGCCGCGCGCAGGCGCAGGCCATCGTACTGCGAGATGTAGGATGGCGGGAGCGTCGGCCTGAAGAAGACATCCTGCTCGGCAGCCGTGATGGCGCCCCCGGCGCCGGTGTAGATCCTGAGGGCCGGGGAGAGGCTCAGGCGCAGCGCCGGGCCTAAGGGATGCCAGGCCAGGGTGGAGGCCAGGTGCCAGTAATCCCAGGCCCGGCTCACCTGGTCCTCAGCGATGGAGGCATTGCCCTGAGCCGCGGCCTGGTCGAACTGGCTCTTGGTCTCTATCACCTGGCCGTTGGACTCGTGGAACCAGCCCGCCTCCAGCCGCCGCAGCATTGCCTCATCCCCTTCCCCAGGCTCAGCCAGCAGGAAGAAGCCGGGGTTCTGCACGCGGGAGACCAGGGGCTGGGAATAGCGGGTGAGGGCGTAAAGGTCGAAGAGCCCGTCATAGCCCAGGTTGAGGCTCTTGAGCCGCAGCCCATCCAGGCCCAAGCCCAGGCCCTGCAAAGGCAGCAGGGGCGCCTGGATGGAGACCTGGAACTGCATGCGCTCCTCATCGTGATCCGTCACCATGCCGACCGTGGTGGGGTGGTAGGAGCTGATGGCCGATTCGCGCAGGGCCGCATCCACCAGGTCCTCCGCGGCCAGGGGAAGCGCCGCGAGCATCAGGGCAGCCGCCAGGGCCGCGGGCGTTGCCAGGCGCATCTCAGTACTTGATCAGCGAATGCACGCGATGGGGCGCCAGCTTGGCGCGGCCATGCAGGAACTCCAGCTCGATCATGAAGGCCAGCTCCTCCACGCTGCCGCCCAGCCGCTCCACCAGCTTGACCACCGCGCCCACCGTGCCGCCGGTGGCCAGCAGGTCGTCCACCACCAGCACCTTGTGGCCCTTGACCAGGGCGTCCTCATGGATCTCCAGCGTGTCCTGGCCGTACTCCAGGTCATAGCTGGTCTGCAGGGTCTTGTAGGGCAGCTTGCCCTTCTTGCGCACGGGCACAAAGCCGGCGCCCAGCTTGTAGGCCAGCGGCGCGCCCAGGATGAAGCCGCGCGCCTCCACGGCCACCACCCGGTCGATGCCATGGCCCTCATAGCGGTCAGCCAGCAGGTCGATCACCTTGCGGTAGCTCTCTCCATCGGCCAGCACGGTGGTGATGTCCTTGAACAGGATGCCCTGCTTGGGGAAGTCGGGCACATCGCGGATCATCTGCTTGATGCTGTCGGTCATGTTCGTCTCCTTGGCGTCAGGATGCGCGGCGCAGCATGGCCCGCAGCTTCTTCAGCGCCGCCACCTCGATCTGGCGGATGCGCTCGCGGGTGAGCTTGAGCTCCCGGCCGGTGTCCTCCAGGGTGAGCGCCGCGCGCCCGCCCAGGCCGAAGCGCGCGGCCAGGATGTCGCGCTCCCGCTCTGAGAGCGCGGCCAGCAGGCTCTCCAGCTGCCGGCGCTCCATGTCCTTGAAGGTGGCGGCCTCGGGCGCCAGGCTGTTGGTGTCCACCAGGGTGTCCACCATCTTGCGGCCCTCAGGGTCGTCGCGGGCAATGCTGGCATCCAGGCTGATGCCGCGCTGGGCCATGCGCATCCACTCGCTCACCTTCTCCGGCGTGGCGCGCAGGCGCTTGGCCACCAGGGCCATGTCCGGCTCGCGGCCCAGCTCGCTAGCCAGGGCCTCCTGGGCGCGGTAGAGCCGCTGCACCGCGTCAGCCACATGGATGGGCACGCGCACCGAGCTGGACTGGCTGGCCAGGCCGCGCTGGATGCTCTGGCGGATCCACCAGGTGGCATAGGTGCTGAAGCGGAATCCCTTGCGCGGCTTGAACTTCTCCGCCGCGCGGATGAGCCCCAGGTTGCCCTCCTCGATGAGGTCCAGCAGGGGCAGGCCGCGGTTGCGGTAGCGCTTGGCCACAAAGACCACCAGGCGCAGGTTGGCCGCCACCAGGTCCTGCTTGGCCTGGGCATCCCCGCGCTGCATCTTGCGGGCCAAGCGCTGCTCGCCAGGGCCGTCCAGCAGGGGCACCCGGCTGATCTCCTTGAGGTACTGGCGCAGGGCATCAGGGCCGCTGGCCTCCTCTTCCCCTTCCTCGGCCGCGGGCCTGCTCTTGCGCGGCGCGGCTTTGCGCTGGGCCTTGGCGGCCTTGGCCATGGGCACCCCCTGCCTCAGAACCATCCCCACTGGATGGGCTCCGTGTAGCTGACCCCGAAGACCAGGCTGCGCTGCATGATCTGCCCCAGGGTGTCCTTCACCATGTTGATGGCGCCGGGCACGAAGGCTATGTCCAGCTTGATCTGGCTGGAGAGCATCATGCGCACGGCGTAATTGGTGCCGCTGCCGTCGTATTCCACGCTCAGCAGCATGCCGGGGAAGGCCACCACCCCCAGCCCGCCAAAGGGCTGGTCATGGTAGCTGCCCGTGCCGTAGCCCAGGTCCAGCACCATGCCATTGAGCAGCGCCAGGGTGCGGTCGGCAACCACATAGGCATTGAAGCTGCCCGGCTCCTGGGGGTGGAAGTCCTCACGGTAGCCGCTGCCCAGGCTGTTGAAGAGGTCGGGGCTCTCCAGGCCCAGGGCCAGGCTGAAGCCGGCGCTGTCCTGGCGCAGGATGCGCATGCGCCCCTGCATGGCGATCTGCTGGCCCAGCTTGGTGAAGAACTGGTTGGAGGTGATGGTGTTGCCGCCCACGTCGGCCTTGGCGTCGATCTCAAAGACATCCCACAGCCCGATGCCGCCCTTGACCACGAAGCGGTCCATGCCGGCCACCATGTTGTTGTGCGGGATGACCTCGGCGCAGGGGATGGTGGCCAGGCCGGTGCCCGAGCCCAGGCTCAGGCTCTGGAGATAGGCTGGGTCGAACCAGGCCTCGTCGTCATCCCAGGCCAGGGCGCCGGGCGCCAGGGCGAGAAAGAGCGCGCACAAGGATATGCTGGTCAAGAGCTTGGCCAAACCGCCCCCTCAGGTCTGCCGGGGGATCCCCGGCCTCGGCCAACGATTGTAAAGGCCCCGGCCCCGCGGGGCAAGCAAAGATGCCTTGAAAGCAAAAAGGCTCCCGCCCGCAGGCAAGGAGCCTTTCATGCATCAAATCTGGTCGGGGCAACAGGGATTGAACCCGTAGCCGCTGGCCCACCAGCCAGCGGCGGAGTGCCGGGGCCTCGGCTGCGGAGCGCAGCGACGCGGCACTTTGCCACAGGGCCCCGGCGAGCGACCGTGCCAACGAAAAGCCCTGTCGCGATGGACAGGGCTTTGGGCATGATATTTGGTCGGGGCAACAGGGATTGAACCTGCGACCTCTCGGTCCCGAACCGAGCGCTCTCCCACTGAGCTATGCCCCGA
>CAYXCT010000019.1:8146-10906 GCA_964463435.1 uncultured bacterium
TGGAGGAAAATATGGTCGGGGCGACAGGACTTGAACCTGCGACCCCTCGCACCCCAAGCGAGTGCGCTACCCCTGCGCCACGCCCCGACACATCCTCCAAACCCGTCAGCCAGAGTGCGCCGCCGGCCCCGAAGGGCAGAGTGTATATACCATCCCAACCTAAACATTTCAAGCATTTTCATGGCGGCTCTGGTATGCTGGCGCCAACTCCCACCCCCTTGGCGGACCCATCGTGCTCAAGGAAACCCTGCGAAACCTCAGCCGCAAGCCCCAGGCCCTGTTCTGGCTGGTGCTGGCCGCCTTCACTGCCCTGGTGCTGCCCACCTTGGGCCTCAACCGGCTGATGGACTGGGATGAGCTGACCCATGCCACCGCGGCCCTGGAAGCGGCCCGCGACGGGCATTGGATGCCCCTCTTCTTCAAGGGCCAGCCCTGGCTGGAGAAGCCGCCGCTCATCCCCTGGCTCACCGCGCTCTGCATCAAGCTGCTGGGCCCCAGCGAGACCGCGGCCCGCCTGCCCACCTTCGCCTTCGCCGCCCTGGCCGTGGCGCTGGCCGCCAAATTGGTGGCCCGCGTCACCAAGAGCCTGCCCGCCGGCCTGCTGGCCGCCTTTTTGCTCTTCTGCCAGCCCGACCTGCTCTTCCATGCCCGCTTTGTCACCATGGACAGCGCCTTGCTCGCCTGCATCCTGCTGGCGCTGGACCTGCTGCTGGACGCGGTGGAGGGCCCTGAGCCCAAGGCCGCCAACCGCGCGCTCTGCGCCGGCTTGTGCCTGGCCCTGGCCGTGGCTGCCAAGAGCTGGTTCGTGCTGGTCTTCGCCCCGGCCGGCTTGGTGTTCCTGGCCCAGCCGCCCAAGGGGCTGAGCCGCGCGGGCCTCTTCTGGCGCCTGGCCCTGCCGCCAGCCCTGGCCCTGCTGGGCTGGCTGGCGCTCTACACCTGGGCTTATGGGCCCGCCTTCTTGGCCGAGGAATGGAAGGTCAACACCTGGGGCCGGGCCGTGGAATGGGGCAAGCCCGTGGTGCCCGGGGCCAGCAACATCGATTTCTACACCCAATGGGGCCTGCAGATGGCGCCCGGCGCCCTGCTGCTGGCCCTGCCCGCGGCCCTGCGCCTGGGCCTGGGGCGGCTCAAAATGGCCGAGCCCGCGCAGCGCGCGGGCTCGGCTTTCATGCTGCTCTTCATGCTCTCGTGGGGCCTGGGCGCCCTGGGCATCAAGCACCAGGTCATCAACTACATGCTGGGCTTCAACTTCTTCGCCTGCCTGCTGGCCGCGCAATGGATGGCCCTGGAGCAGAGCCCCTGGGGCCTGGCCAGCCTCCTGCTGCTGGCCTTGCTGGCGCTGGCAGCTTCCCTGTTGCCAAGCCTGCTGCCCGGGCTGCTGGGCCTGGGCCTGCTGGCCTCGCTGGCCTTGGCCTTTGCCGCGGCCCGCGGCCAGGCGCCCGGCCTGCCCCAGCCCCTGCTTAACCGCCTCAAAACCGGCCTGCTGCTGCTGTGGGCCCTGGCCCTGCTGCCCGCGGCCCTGGCCACGCTCTGGCACCCGCCCGACCCCAACCGGCCCATCGTGGCCCTGCTGCAGGCCCATCCGGCCGCGGCGCGCGGCCAGGAGCTGGCCTATGCCGGACGGGCCACCCAATGCACCTGGTATTACAGCCTCTACAGCCAGCGCCCGCTGGACCTGCCGCCAGCGCCCCTGCCATCCTGCGCCGCCCTGTGGTTCGACGGCAGCGCTTGGCGCTTCAAGCCGGCGGCTCCTCCGCGCTAGCCTCCCCAGCCGCAAGCCCCTCCAGCAAATCCCCCTCCACCGCTTCCGCCTGCTCCCCTGCGCTGGCCGGCAGCGCCTCCTGCGCCGGCCCGGCCTTGGGCTCCCCTGCCGCCCCGGGCGCCGGCTCGGCCGCCCTCTCCCCAGGCTCCGGCTCCTCGCCCAGGTCCTTGGCCAGGTCATCCAGCAGCGAGCGCACCATGCGCTTGGCCTTCACCAGGCTGGCGGCCATCTCCGATTCCCGCAAGTTCAATTCCAGGGGCATCTGCGCGCGGCGCGCGCGGGCCAGGTCCTCCTCCAGGCGCTGGCGGGCGCCCTCGGTGGTGTACTTCTCCGCATACAAGAGCTCGCGGATGCGCAGCACCACGTCCAGGTCGCGCTGGCGGTAGATGCGCTGGCCGGCGGGGTTCTTCTCCGGCGAGAGCACCTTGAACTCGGTCTCCCAGTAGCGCAGCACATGCGGCTTCACGTCCGCCAGCTGGGCCACCTCATTGATGGTGTAGAAGGGCTTTGGCGCGCTTGGGACCATCAGCTCCCCTCCTCCTTCAGGCTGCGGGTCATCAGGGCCTGCAGCGCGGACTGCGGGTCGGCCCCGCCGTAGAGCACCCGGTGCATCTGCTCGCAGATGGGCATCTCCACCCCCTGGCGCCGGGCCAGGCCCAGCGCCGACTCCACGCTGTAGACCCCCTCGGCCACCTGCAGCATCCCCTGCTTGATGTCCTCCCAGCGCTCGCCGCGGCCCAGGCGCTCGCCCACCCCGCGGTTGCGCGAATGGCGGCTCATGCAGGTGACCACCAGGTCGCCCATGCCCGCCAGGCCGGCGAAGGTCTCGCGCTGCGCGCCCAGCGACACGCCCAGGCGTGTCATCTCAGCCAGGCCGCGGGTCATCAGCGCGGCCTTGGCGTTGTCGCCCAGGCCCAGGCCATCCACCACCCCGGCGGCCAGGGCGATGACGTTCTTGAGCGCGCCGCCCAGCTCGACGCCCAGCAGGTCGCCGCTGG